>CAYMQX010000436.1:0-2644 GCA_964392495.1 uncultured Anaerolineaceae bacterium | reverse complement strand
ATCCTATAATATCTTTAGATATACCCATTACCGATTATTCCGTACATCCTAATTTCATATTGTGCCCCATTTATTGAGCAGCCAATCTCATGGAAAGGAGGCGCGCTGATCCAAAGAAGGTATTCCCTTGCAGGTTTGACCGTCTGTCCGTCTGGCACGTTCTCATCCATAAATGACAAGGAGAATGACTCATGAAAATGAAAGAATTGATCGGCGAGGTCTTCGGCACTTTTGTGCTCATCCTGCTGGGTGATGGTGTGGTGGCCAACGTCGGTCTGGCGCCCCGCCTGGCGGCCCCCGCCTATAACTGGAACACCATCACGATCGGATGGGCATTCGCAGTGATCGTGGCTGTGTATATCTCCGCCGGTGTTTCTGGTGCGCACCTCAACCCGGCGGTCACGATCGGCCTGGCTGCCAAGCGCGGTTTTCCGTGGGCCAAGGTCGTGCCTTATTGGATCGCCCAAATCATCGGTGCATTCCTGGGCGCCTTCGCCGTGTACCTGATCTACCGCGATGGCCTGACGACTGCCGGGATGCCCAACGTCTGGGCGACTGGACCGGGTTCCATATTCGATACCGCCTTCTGGGGCGGCGCGGCCGGCACCTCGACGGGTCACTATTCCATGTCAACCGCGATCATCGCCGAGCTCTTCGGCACCATGGTCCTGATGTGGGGCATCCTTGCCAGCGGCGATTCGAAGAACACGGGCCTGATGCACAACCTGGGACCCTTCCTCGTCGGCGGCACCGTGCTGGCCGTTGGCCTGAGCCTCGGCGGCCCCTCGGGGTATTCCATCAACCCTGCCCGTGACTTCGGCCCCCGCCTCTTCGGAGCGCTGGTCGGAACCAAGGACCTGTTCAGTGGACTGTACTGGCTGGTACCGCCGGTCCTGGCGCCATTGGTCGGCGGCGTGCTGGGCGTCTTCACCTATGACTGGTTCGTGACCGCGGGCCTGCCCGATAAGAAGTAACCTCCCGGGAACCAAGGGAGGGGTCGACCGGCTTCAAGACGATGAACAGAGTTCAGCAAGGAGAGTGAACGTGAAGAAATTGATCAACAAACCCGAGGATGTCGTCGTCGAAGAACTGCAGGGCATCGCCTATGCACACGGCGACCTGGTGAAAGTCCACTACAATCCCAATTTCATTGTGCGCGCGGATGCGCCGGTCAAGGGAAAGGTGGGTGTCATCTCCGGCGGCGGCTCCGGCCATGAGCCCATGCACGGCGGTTTTGTCGGCATGGGTATGCTGGACGCGGCCTGCCCGGGAGCGGTGTTCACCTCTCCCACGCCGGACCAGATGTTCGAAGCCACCAAGGCGGTGAACGGCGGAGCGGGTGTGCTGCATATCGTCAAGAATTACACGGGCGATATCATGAACTTCGAGATGGCCGCCGAACTGGCGCGCGCTGAAGGCATCGAAGTGGAATCCGTGGTCACCAATGACGATGTGGCTGTGCAGGATTCCCTGTATACGGCCGGAAGGCGCGGCGTGGGCATTACGGTGATCGCAGAAAAGATCACCGGCGCGGCCGCCGAGCAGAAGCGTTCCCTCAAGGATGTGGCGGATATTTGCCGCCGGGTGAATGCACAGGGGCGCAGCATGGGAATGGCACTCACTTCGTGCACTGTTCCGCATGCGGGAAAACCGACTTTTGATCTCCCGGAAGACGAGATGGAGATCGGCATCGGCATCCACGGTGAGCCTGGCCGCACGCGCATGAAGATCAAGCCTGCGGACGAAGTCACCGAGATGCTGATGGAGCCCATCATCAGCGACCTGCCCTACAAGAGCGGTGACAGTGTGCTGCTTTTCGTGAACGGTATGGGCGGTACGCCGCTGGTGGAGCTCTACATCATCTATCGCAAGGCCTACGAGATCGCGGAGAAACACGGCCTGAAGGTCGTCCGCAACCTGATCGGGCCTTACATCACCAGCCTGGAAATGGCGGGCACATCCATCACCATGCTCAAGATGGATGACGAGCTCACCAGGCTATGGGATGCGCCGGTGAAGACCGCCGGTATGCGCTGGGGCGCCTGACAATTAATGGATCAGTGAACAGCTTCGGAAGGTTGGAAAGGCTCAACCTTCCGAAGCATTCTGGAGAGGATTATGCCAATTTCGCGTGATCTTGTCATCGACTGGCTCAAGGAGGTTGCCCGGGTCCTTTCTGAAAACCGGCAGTACCTGGTCGACCTGGATTCTGCCATCGGGGATGCCGACCATGGTGTCAACATGGATCGTGGCTTCCAGGCGATCATGGGCAAGATGGGTGAGATCAGCGACAAGGATATTGGCACGATCTTCAAGACATCTGCCATGACCCTCATCTCCACGGTAGGAGGCGCGAGCGGCCCCCTGTATGGGACGTTCTTCCTGCAAGCGGGCACCAAGACCGCCGGCAAGATGGAATTGACCGTGCAGGAATGGGCCGTGGTTCTCGAAGCGGGGCTGGCAGGCATCATCATGCGCGGCAAGGCACAACTCAACGACAAGACAATGGTCGACGCGCTGACCCCGGCGGTGGATGCACTCAACCGGGCGATTGCGGATGGAAAATCCCAGAGCGAAGCGCTGGAAATTTGCGCTGAAGCCGCGCGCCAGGGCATGGAAGCGACCATTCCCCTGGTGGCGCGCA
>CAYMQX010000435.1:0-2672 GCA_964392495.1 uncultured Anaerolineaceae bacterium | reverse complement strand
GATCGGGTTCAACCAGGTGGAGGCCTTCGCCGCGGGACAGAAGAAAGCCGTGGTGGTGTACACCACGAATGAGCCAGTGGTGCTCAAGGCCAGGGGCATACCGTTCACCGAGGTGCGCGTGGCGGATTACCTGCAATTGGTGGCCAACGGAGTGATCACCAACGAAAAGACGATCCGGGAGGACCCGGAATTGGTGCGCGGCATGAACCGTGCACTGGCGCGGGCCATTCGTGATACGGCCGCGAACCCGGACGAGGCTTATGAGATCTGCAAGAAATACGTGGAGAACCTCGCACAGGCGGATGAAGCCGTCCAGAAGCAGGTGCTGGCGACCTCCATCGAGTTCTGGAAGGTCGACCAACCCGGACAGTCAGACCCGCAGGCCTGGACGAACATGAACGACCTGCTGGTCAAGATGGGGCTGCTGACACAACCCGAAGACGTGAGCCAGGCCTATACCAACGAATTCATCCCGCAGCCATGAGCGAGGAAACGCCTCCCATCCTGACAGTGCGCGACCTGAGTGTGGTCTTTCCGGATAACAACGGCGGGCTGCGCGCGCTGGACCGGGTGTCCTTCGAGGTCTGCCCGCAGGAATTCATCTGCGTGCTGGGGCCTTCGGGCAGCGGCAAGACCACACTTCTGCGGGTGCTGGCGGGGCTGCTGCCACCCGGCGAAGGGGAGGTGAACTTCGGGGATCACCAGCAGCCGCGCATCGGGATGGTGTTCCAGCAGGCCAACCTGATGCCTTGGCGGACGGTCCTCGAGAACATCAAGCTGCCACTGGAGCTTTCGGGGGCGGGCGAAGCAGACCGGCAGGCGCGGGAGATGATCGAGCTGCTGGGTCTGCAGGGATTCGAGGGGAACTGGCCGCGCGAGCTCTCCGGCGGGATGGCGCAGCGCGTGGCGATCGGGCGGGCGCTGATCCACGACCCCGACCTGCTGCTGCTGGATGAGCCCTTCGGTTCGCTGGATGCCATGACGCGCGAGCGCATGTGGATCGAGCTCTCGCGCATCTGGCAGGTGCGCCAGAAGACGGTGGTGATGGTGACGCACTCGATCAACGAGTCGCTGTTCCTGGCGGACCGGGTGCTGGTGCTCAGCCCGCGGCCGGGGCATGTGAAGCTGGACTTGGAAGTGGACCTGCCGCGGCCGCGCCCGGACGAGATTCGCTATACGCCGCCCTTTGGGAAGCTGGCGCGCAAGCTGAAGGCAGCCATTGGATGAAAGATTTCCCGGATCATACCGATGACTGAGAATCATGCAAGCATATATTCCGACGCGCAGCGCTATGATCTCGTCGTGGGGGCGTACGTAAGCGGGGAGGTCCTGAGTTTTTACCGCCGTCAGGTTTCCCGCTGCGGCGAACCTGTATTGGAGCTTGCCTGCGGTTCAGGCCGTTTGACCATCCCGCTTGCAAATGAAGGCATACATATTACAGGCATGGATATCTCGGAGCAGATGCTTGATCTGGCTTGGTTGAAGGCTGCTGAACGGGGTGCAAACATCCGCTGCATTCAGGGGGATATCCGGCGCTTCGATCTTGGAGAGAAGTTCAAGTTTATCTTTATTCCGGCGCAATCTCTGTCGCACCTGCACACACGCAAAGAAATAGAGAATTGCTTCACATGCGTCCAGAGGCATCTGACAGATGAAGGCCGGCTCTTGATCGAGCTATTTAATTCTTCCGTAAAGCTGCTGGCGCGGGAAACCGATCACCGCTATCCTGTCGGCCAATACCGGGATCCCAAAAGTGGCTCTCAAGTTTTTGTCACGGAAGAAGTGAGATACGACGCAGCCTCCCAGATCAACCATATCAGGTGGTTTTTTCGGGAGGAAGGGGACACCCGGGAGACGATCCTTTCATTCGAGATGAGGCAGTTTTTTTCGCAGGAAATTGATGACCTGCTCTGGTACAACGGTTTCCGGATCGAGCACAAGTACGGCAATTATGATGAAAGGGAATTTTCCAGTGAAGACTGGAAACAGCTCATCCTCTGCTGTCCTGAATAATGCCACCCGCTAAATTGACTTATAGTTTCTGCACCCAATCTCCCACGCAGATGAAGCCGGGCTGGACGACGCGGGCATAGATGCCTCGCAGGCGCAAGTCTTTGTGGGAAGGGTCCGAGAGGAACTTGAGGGCCTCGAGGCCGAAGCGAGCGGAGAACTTCCTGCAGCCGGAGTGCAGAGCGGCGGTAATCTCAAGGACTGCATCACCCACCGCGAGCCTCGTTCCGGGAGGCAGGTTCGCGGCGCTCAGGTCGAGGTCTATGTAGAGCTGGTCGCCCGCCAGCGGCCAGAATTCGCGGTCACCGGCCAGCAGGTCGATCAGGCGGGAGTTCATCATGGTGATCTGCCGGTCGAACTGCTCCGGGCTGACCGGCGCGCCCATGCTGTTGCGGGTCTTCCAGTTATCTCCCACCAGCCCATCCTGGGGGGAGAGATCCCCTTCGGTGAGGACCTCGCGCTCATCACCGCGTGGGCGCCGGACGATCAACTGCAGGGTTCCGATTTCGCGCGGGGAGAGGAGGATGTGGTCCAGCCCGGCCTGCATGGCCTCCGGCGTTTTGTACTGCACCTGTTCCAGGGCCACTAAGGCTCCGTTACAGCATGCGGATGGGCGTGCACTTCCAGGCTGAGCAGCATCCTGTGGGTAGCCTCGGCCACCT
>CAYMQX010000434.1:0-2676 GCA_964392495.1 uncultured Anaerolineaceae bacterium | reverse complement strand
GGGGGTTTGGACCTATCCCCCCGGCCCCCTTTCCTGGCAGGAACGGGGGAGAGGCGGCGCAGGTGAAGCGCGGCATGACCTCCCTCGGTTATAATAGCCTCATGAGCTCCGTCGTCGCCGTCGATATCGGGGGGACCCACATCCGGGCCGCCCTGTACGAGTCGGGCAGCCTCACGCCCCTCCGCCATCAAAGAATCCGCTCCGAAGCCCTGCTGCCCGGCATCTACGACCGCCTCGTACAGACCATCCAGGCCGTCTGGCCCAGCCAGGGCGGCGTCACCTCCATCGGCATCGCCTCCCCCGGTCCGCTCGACCCCTTCCGGGGCGTGATCCTCGACACCCCCAACATCCCCGAATGGCACGACTTCCCGCTGGCGGAAAAGCTCGGCGAGCGCTTCCAGGCGCCCGTACACCTGGATAACGACGCCAACCTCGCCGCACTGGGAGAGTGGAAGTACGGCGCCGGGCAGGGTCACCAGGACCTGCTCTACCTGACGATCAGCACCGGCATCGGCGGCGGCGTGATCTGCAGCGGGCGGCTGCTCCAGGGCTTTCACGGGCTGGCCGCCGAGCTGGGACATGTGACCATAGATCCCCAGGGGCCGCTCTGCTCCTGCGGCTTCCCCGGCCACCTCGAGTCCTTCTCCTCCGGCCCCGCCATCGCCCGCTTCGTCAATGAGCAGATCGCCCAGGGCGCCAAATCCACCCTGCAGGCCGGCGCGGACCTCTCGGCCAAGCACATCGCAGAGGCCGCCCAGGCCGGCGATACCCTGGCGCGCGCCGCCTTCGCCCGCGCCGGTGAATACCTCGGCATCGGCGTGGCGAACTACCTGCACATCTTCGACCCCTCCATCGTGATCTTCGGCGGCGGCGTCTCGCAGGTGGGCGAGCTGATCTTCGTCCCCTTCGAGGAGAGCCTGCGCCGCCGAGTCTTCCACCCGCGCTACCTCGAAAAGCTCGTCATCACCCGCGCCGACCTGGGCGATGACGTCGGCCTGATGGGCGCGCTGGCCCTGGCGCGGCTCTCCGAGGTCGCCCCCACCTGAAGCCCTCCGGCTCCACCCGGCGGGAGGTGGAACCTGCCTGCAAGGCTCTCTGACTGGAACAACCGGCGCATGTTTTCTGCGCCTGTATCACCAACGAACCACAATAAAGGAGTGCATCTATGGAACCCATGAAACTGCCCGGACCCAAGGCGCGGGCGCTGATTAAACGCGACTCGGCGGTCATCTCCCCGTCATACCCGCGCGGCTATCCCTTCGCCATGAGCCACGGCAAGGGCACCGAGGTCTGGGATGTGGACGGCAACCGCTTCCTCGACTTCATGGCCGGCATCGCGGTGGCCTCCACCGGGCACGCCCACCCCAAGGTCGTCAAGGCCATCAAGGACCAGGCCGAGAAGTTCATCCACATCTCCTCGGACTTCTATCACGAGAAATGGATCGAGCTGGGCGAGAAGCTGGCGGAGATCGCCCCCTTCGACGATTACGGCGTGTCCTTCATGACCAACTCCGGCACCGAGGCCGTGGAGACCGCCATCAAGCTGGCGCGCTACCACACCGGGCGCAGCAACTTCATCGGCTTCACCGGCGCCTTCCACGGGCGCACCATGGGCGCAGTGACCTTCACCGCCAGCAAGCCCAAGTATCACAAGGGCTTCTATCCCCTGATGAACGGCGTTCTGCACGCCCCCTACCCCAACCCCTACCGCCCTGTCCTCGAGCGGCGCAAGGGCGAGGACGACGGCGAGACGGTGGTGCGCTACATCAAGGAGCAGATCCTTGACCACATCCTGCCCCCCGAGGAAGTGGCCGGCATCCTGGTCGAGACCATCCAGGGCGAGGGCGGCTACATCGTCCCGCCGCCCTGCTTCTTCCCTGCCCTGCGCGAGCTCTGCGACAAGCACGACATCCTGCTCATCGTGGACGAGGTCCAATGCGGGATGGGGCGCACCGGCAAGTGGTGGGCCATCGAGCACTTCGGCGTCGAGCCGGATATCGTCACCGCCGCCAAGGGCATCGCCTCGGGGATGCCGCTGGGAGCCTGCATCGCCCGCCGCGAGATCATGGACTGGGAGAAAGGCTCACACGGCAACACCTTCGGCGGCAACCCCATCTCCTGCGCCGCCAGCCTCGCCACCATTGACCTGGTCGAGCATGAGTACATGCAGAACGCCGCCGAAGTCGGGCAGTACACCCTCGATGCCCTGGCCGAGATCCAGAGCCGCCATCCCTCCATCGGGGATGTGCGCGGCCTGGGGCTGATGATCGGCGTGGAGTTCGTCAAAGACCGCGCCTCCCGCGAGCCTGCCGGTGAGCTGACCGAGCGCGTCGTCAACCTGGCCTTCGAGCGCGGCCTGCTGATGCTCTCCTGTGGACAGTCGGTCATCCGCATCGCCCCGCCGCTCTCCATCAGCCGCAGCGAGGTGGACGAGGGTCTGGCCATCTTCGAGGAAGCCGTGGGTCTGGCCGAGAAGGAAGCCAAAGCCGGCAAGTAATCCGCTCATAACCAGGCGGGCGGGCTGCATGCAGCCCGCCCGTTTTTGTTGTGCCGCTGCGAGGAGGGTGTGAACATGTCGCTGCGAGGAGGGCAGGGAATGCCCGGCGTTTTGCCCGGACATTCCCGCCGACGAAGCAGCCCCACACAAAATGCTGAGACGCCGGGGCTGAAGCCCCT
>CAYMQX010000433.1:0-2685 GCA_964392495.1 uncultured Anaerolineaceae bacterium | reverse complement strand
CGAAGCCTGGATTACCGATGAAGATTTAATGACCGTT
The DNA here is from genome assembly GCA_964392495.1 of uncultured Anaerolineaceae bacterium. Lineage (GTDB taxonomy): Bacteria > Chloroflexota > Anaerolineae > Anaerolineales > Villigracilaceae > JACPVF01. The sequence continues at coordinate 2,648 of CAYMQX010000433.1, read as the reverse complement.
GGGGCCGACGAAGCTTCGGTCAAATCAGCCTACCGGATTGCCGTGCTCCTTCCCCTCTCCGACGATGATTTGAATAAAGACCTGAACGCCGAGGGGTCCGATAAATTTTTTCACTATTACGCAGGGATGAAAATGGGTATGGAAGATATGGCCATCCAATATCCCAATATCCGGGTTGATGTGCTGGATGTCAACGCCAATCCTTACGCCATGCAGCCCATTCTCCAATCCGCTGCGCTTCAGCAGGCCGATCTCCTGGTCGGCCCTCTCCGGAGGGACCATCTCAATGAGGCCGCCCGGTTTTCATTGCAGAAGGATATTCCCATAGCGGCGCCCTGGAACGCATTCAGGACCATAGAAAACATCAATCCAAACTACATCCTGCTCCGTTCTTCGCTCCCGACTCATTGCGAGGCGCTCACCCGGTACCTGCTTGAAAACTTCAATGGCGAAGAAATCTGCCTTTTGGGAAGGGAAAGATTCAAACCCCTGATGAATTATTTTCAATCCTTTTTGACTGAATTCAAGGGGCCCCTTCAAAAGCCGTTCAGGGAAATCCTGATCAAGGATGACTTCCGTTTTGGGGATGATTACCAATACCTGGACAGCACCAAGAAAGTATATATCGTCACGGAATATGAAGACCCCAATGTGGTTTTTAACCTGCTTCGGCATATCAACTTGATGAGAAACAACCGGCCCGTCACGGTGATCGGAATGCCTTCCTGGCAAGATTACGGTACTGATTTTATTAACCTTTTTTCACAACTGGGAGTGACTATCAGCGCTTCCTCCCATCCCGATTACAGCCAGGAAAAGGTGAACGAATTCAAAAAGTTATTTTTCCGGCGTTATCAGACCTTTCCGCTGAAGGAAGCATTTGAGGGTTATGATGCCATTCAATACCTGGTCCAGAGACTTGCCAGGAGCGGGCGCAAATTTCATCTGCAAGAAGACCTTCAGACTTATGATGGCCTGGCGAGTTCTTTCCGCCTGGAAAAAGTGATCAATACCCAGGAGCCGGTGGATGACCGCATGAGAAATGTCATTTGTGTCGAAAACAAAGCCCTTCATATCCTCCGGTTCGAAGAGTTCAGGTTTAATATTATACGATGAATGGCCACCTGCTGGAAAGGCGTGCTCAGAAGATCCGCAGCCTGATCGCAAAACGGCAGTCCCATTTCACGGTGATCCTCGAAAATGTCCGGGACCCGCACAATATCGGGGCGGTCCTGCGCACCTGCGACGCGGTGGGCATCCGTGAGGTATTCCTGGTTTATTCCGACCAGCGGGAAAAAGACCGGTTTGTGCTGGGGAAAAGAGCCTCGTCCGGAGCGCGCAAATGGGTGGATGTCTATGAGTTTGATGCCATAAAAACCGCAGTGGACACCCTTCGGGACAAAGGCTATGAACAGATTTGGGCCACCCGGATTGTGGAGGGGAGTAAAAGCCTGTTTGAACTGGACCTCAGCCGGAAGGTGGCTTTATTGTTTGGCAATGAACATCTTGGAGTGAGCGATGAAGCCGCCGCCCTGGTCGACGGAAATTTTGTGATTCCCCAGGTAGGAATGGTACAAAGCCTTAATATTTCAGTGGCCTGCGCCGTCAGCCTTTACGAAGGTTACAGGCAGCGCAAACTGAAAGGCTTTTATGACGACTCTCCAACGCTTTCCCCGGACGAACAGCAGAAGATGTTTGAATATTACTCCTCTAGGGAATTGGTTCGTTACAAGGGAAAGACGGCCATCCGCCCCCCTGAAATCAAGCCTTAAACAGGAAGATCGATGCAGTCGCCCTCTCGCGCCAGTCTGACGGTTATATTCCTTGCCTCGTCCTTATGCCTGGCCAGCATTTCTTCAAGTTTGAGGTCGGAATGCATAGGGTCATGATGGAAAAGATATAATTGCCGGACCTTGCACAACTCGGCAAACTTTATGGCCTGGTCGTAGGTGCTGTGTCCCCATCCCGTTTTAGCCGGGTATTGCTCCGTATCATACTGGGCATCGTGGATGAGCGCATCACAACCTGCAGCGAGCTCATATCCCGATGTCCATTCGGCGGATTTCGGGAAGGCCGGGACACCCAGGGCGACTTCATGATCGGGAATATAACAAAAGCTATGAGTGTCATCGCTTATCCGGAACCCAAGGGTCGGCCCGGGATGACAGACAAAGGACGCGTTGATGGACAAGTGGCTGGTTCGAAGACTTCGCCTGGGCAGGGCGTGGAACTGGAGATCTGCCTTAAAATCCCTTATCCGCACAGGGAAAAGAGGAGGGGAGAGGTATTTGGTCAGTATTTTGATGAGCTCTTCGGAATTGGATGCAGGCCCATAAATATTAACCCGGCATTCGCTGTTGAAAAAGGGGGTGAAAAATCCCAATCCCTGAATATGGTCAAAATGCATATGGGTGATCAGGATATGGAATTCCCGGATGGACTTTACCAGTTCGCTGTCGGCAAGGGGTTTGATTCCCGAGCCGGCGTCCAGAATGATCAACTCCCCTTCGTTTTCCACGGACAGGCAACTGGTATTGCCGCCGTATACCTGGGTATCGCTGTTGAAGGTGGGCAGCGAGCCTCGGGTTCCCCAGAATCGCAGCCTCATAGCCTGTTGACGAGGTTTATAAAAATAAGCGCTCCCAATT
>CAYMQX010000432.1:0-2724 GCA_964392495.1 uncultured Anaerolineaceae bacterium | reverse complement strand
TGCGGAAACCCTCGCTTTGCTGGAGGCGCTGGAGGATCGGTCCACCCGCCGGGCCGTGGAGGCCGAACGCGGCTTTCTGAGCGGGCTGGGCGGAGGCTGCGCCCTGCCGGTGGCTGCCTTCGCGTTCAGCACGAGGGCGGAGGAAAGGATCGACATGGCCGGGCTGGCCGCCGCCTCCGATGGAAGCTGCATCGTTCGCGTGTCGGGGAACGGTACGGACCCTCAGGAACTTGGGAACCGGTTGGCGCAGGAGGCCATATCCAGGGGCGCGCTGAACATCCTCGGATCGGGGAGGTCCGCATGATCCGGGTGCTGGTCACCCGTCCGCGCAAGCAGGCGGAGGCGTTTGCCGGGCAATTAAGGGAAGCCGGGTTTGAACCCGTATATTTCCCGGTGATCGAGATCCAATCCATCCGGGAGAACCTGGAATTGGACCGGGCGCTGGAGAACCTGGAGCATTACGACTGGATCGTCTTCACCTCGGCCAACGGCGTGGCAGCGGTCATGGAGCAGGCCGGAGACCGCCTGGAGGCAAAACCCCTGCCGCGGCTGGCGGCCATCGGCCCGGAGACCGCAAAGGCGTTGAGGGGACGCGGTCTGCAGGCGGATTTTATACCGGAGGAGTACGTCGCCGAGGCCATCCTGCCGGGACTGGGACCCTTGAGAAACAAGTGGGTGCTGTTTCCGCAGGCCGAGATCGCACGCCGGGTGCTGCCGCAGGCAATCGCCATGCAGGACGGCATTGCGCACGAGATCGCGGTGTACAGGACATTACCCACCGAGGTGGATGCCGGAGGGCTGGAGGCGCTGCGCCAGGGCGTGGACGTGGTGACACTCACCAGCCCCTCGGCGGCTCAGAATTTCGTCTCGATCGCACGCTCGAACGGGCTGGACCCGGAACACCTGCCGGGCGATCCCCGGTTTGTATGCATCGGGCCGGTCACGCTGGCGGCGGCGGAGGAGGCAGGCCTGCCGAAACTCTCCGCGGCAGGTAAATACACGGCGCAGGGGTTGGTGGAACACATCCGCGCCCTCGCAGTTGGCAGTGGACAGGAGGAAGGATGAAAACCATGGATGGAATGGATCCCTTCATTACAAGGCAGATGAGTGCGGGGCCGGTGAGGCCCCGCAGGCTGAGGCTGAGCCCCGCCCTGCGGTCCATGCTGCGCGAGACCGAACTGAACCCGCGCGACTTCATTTATCCGCTGTTCGTGCGCCACGGGAGCGGACGCAGCGAGATCCGCTCCATGCCGGGCATCTTCCAGCTATCGGTGGAGGAGGCCGTCCGCGAGTCGGAGAAGGCCGCGGGTCTCGGCGTGGAGGCGGTGATCCTTTTCGGCATCCCGGCCGCCAAAGATCCGGTGGGGCTGGAGAACTTCGCCGAAAATGGCATCGTCCAGCAGGCCATCCGGGCCATCAAGGCGGCCATCCCCGGGATGGTCGTCATCACGGACGTCTGCCTGTGTGAATACACGGACCACGGTCACTGCGGGATCCTGAACACGGGCGAACATTACCATGCCCACCTTCCGGATGGATACGTGCTGAACGACGAAACGCTGGAGGTCCTGGCAAAGGTGGCGGTATCGCATGCCGGGGCGGGAGCGGATATGCTGGCCCCCTCCGGCATGATCGACGGCATGGTGGGGGCGATCCGCGCAGGGCTGGACGAGGCCGGGTTCGAGAGCCTGCCGGTGCTCTCGTATGCCGTGAAATATGCCTCTGCGTTCTACGGCCCCTTTCGGGAGGCGGCCGAGGGGGCGCCCAAATTCGGAGACCGCAAGACCCACCAGATGGACCCCGCCAACGTGCGCGAGGCGATCCGCGAGGCCGCTCTGGACGTGGAACAGGGCGCGGATATGCTGATGGTGAAGCCCGCCCTCGCCTACCTGGACGTGATCCGCACGATCAAGGAGACCTTTCCTGAAATGCCGCTGGCGGCTTACAACGTGAGCGGAGAATACTCGATGATCAAGGCCGCGGCCGCGAACGGCTGGCTGGATGAGGCCAGGACAACACTGGAAACCCTGACAGCCATCAAGCGCGCCGGCGCGGACCTGATCATCAGCTACCATGCGCTGGAGGCAGCGCGCTGGCTGGAATAGCCCACCCCCTTCCATAAAGGATTTTAAATGAACCCCCTCCCCCACCTGGCGCCGGGCGCGGCCGCGGATCGCCGGTATCAAGACCAGCGTATGCTGCACGCCGACTTCGACCAGGCGCCTTTCACCATTGCCTGGGAGGTGACGCGCGCCTGTGCATTCGCCTGCGTACACTGCCGCGCAGACGCGCAGCACCAGCGCGACCCCCGGGAACTTTCCACCGCGGAAGCGAAGCGGCTGATCGGACAGTTGGCGGGCTTCGGCAACAGCCCGATCCTGATCTTCACAGGCGGCGACCCGATGATGCGCCCGGACCTGTTCGAGCTGATCGCCCATGCCACAGAACGCGGCCTGCGCTGCTCGCTGACACCCACGGCCACGGCCCTGCCCACCCTGGAGAGGCTGGAAAAAGCGCGCGCGGCCGGCATCCGTCGGATCGCGCTTTCACTGGATGCGCCGCGCCCGGAGGTTCACGACGACTTCCGGAAGGTGAACGGCGTCCTCCGGTACAGCCGCGGCGGCGCCCAGAGCGGCTTCAGCCTGACCGGCCTCTTCTACGACGCGAAGTGGAGCTCGACGGACCAGGTGCCGCAGCGGGCGATCGACGACGGGACGATCTCTC
>CAYMQX010000431.1:0-2727 GCA_964392495.1 uncultured Anaerolineaceae bacterium | reverse complement strand
GGCTGGCGATCCGCGACCTGCCCGAGGCCTGGAATGAGCGCTTCGAGCAGGACTTCGGCATCGTACCGCCTGACGACAAGGACGGCGCGCTGCAGGATGTACACTGGTATGCCGGGCTGATCGGCGGGGCCTTCCAGGGCTACACCCTGGGAAACATCCTCTCGGCGCAGTTCTATGATGCGGCGCTGAAGGCCCACCCGGAGATCCCGGCGGAGACCGGGCAGGGCAAATTCGACACCCTGCTTGGATGGCTGCGCGAGAACCTGTACCGGCACGGGAGCAAGTTCACGGCGGCGGAGGTGGTGGAGCGCGCCACGGGCTCGCCGCTGAGCATCGAGCCGTATATTGCATACCTGACGAAGAAGTACGGGGCGCTGTACACGCTGTAGAAGCGGCAAGATGAAGATAACAGGCCGGTTCCGGTGGGAGCCGGCCTGTTTTTTGGGGGAGGAGCCTGTTTATTAGGGGGATGCCACGGCAGTGACAGGGCCGATATGTATGACAATTCCCCGCCGGATAGGCGACATTCGTCACTAAACCGGTTGATGGGCATCGGGTATCTTTAGGGCGCAAACCGCAAGAAGACACAATGGAGAAAACAATATGACCATGAAAATCACTGAAGACTGCATCGCCTGCGGCGCATGCGTCCCCGATTGCCCGACTGAATCGATCACCGAGGGAGACGGCATCCTGTACGTGATCGACCAGGCTACCTGCGTAGAGTGCGAAGGTCACCACGATTCGCCCCGCTGCGTGGCGGCCTGCCCGGTGGACTGCATCATCAAGGCGCAGTAAGAGGGTATTGCAAGAAAAGACCCGGCTTTCGGCCGGGTCTTTTTTTTTGGCAGGGGGATGCGGAGCGTTGGTTGAGAGGTGTCCCCCTGGGGAGGCCAAGCAGGTCATCTCTGCTGCACTGTGAGGAGGCGCGCTTCATCTCCGCTCCGCTCCGTTCAGCGCGAGAGGGGCGTAAGCAAAACATCTCCCGGCCATCCTGGAAGCGGCCTATAGTGCGTTATAATCCACTCAACAGAATTACAACCTTCGGGGCAGGGTGAAATTCCCGATCGGTGGTAGAGCCCACGAGCCGGTGCGACGGCAGGACCCGGTGAAATTCCGGGGCCGACAGTTACAGTCTGGATGGAAGAAGGGATCCTGGTTGGCCGATCCGTCGGAGCTGCCCGCTTGAATCACCCCGAAAACACGCGTTTTCGGGGTTGTTATTCGGCGGCGGGGAAGAGGATGGGCTGCGCCTTCTGCGCCCCGCGGTTGGAACTGCGAGGCGTTTTCTTTTGAGCGGACAAAGTACAACTTCCTCCCTATCAAAGCAGGTGCGAAGGCTGCGCCCCTGGCTGTTGCTGGTCTCCGGGCTGGCGGGGCTGGCGGGCTGGTCCCTGGCGGCGCGGCTGAGCGGGCTGCCAGCCTTCATCCTTCCGGGGCCGGGGGCGGTGTGGCAGAGCTTCCTGCGGAACGCGGCGGACGGGAGCCTGCTCACGAACAGCATGGTGACGCTGCTGGAGGTGCTGCTGGGGCTGCTCTCGGGCGTGGCCCTGGCAACCGTGCTGGGATATGTGGTGGCAAAATCGCGGCTGCTGGAGAACCTGCTCTCGCCATACCTGGTGGCCAGCCAGGCGGTGCCTCTGGTGGCGATCGCACCGCTGCTGGTGATCTGGTTCGGGCCGGGGATGATCTCGAAGGTGCTGATCTGCGCGCTGACGGTCTTCTTCCCGGTGCTGGTGAACACGGTGGTGGGAGTACGGGCGGTACCACCGGCGCTGTATGACCTGATGGGCTCGCTGCGAGCCTCGCGTCGGGAGGTGCTGCTCAAGCTGGAGGTACCCGCGGCGCTGCCGGTCTTTCTGGGGGGCCTGCGCGTGGGGGCAACACTTTCGGTGATCGGCGCGGTGGTGGGGGAACTGGTGGGCGCAGACCGCGGGCTGGGGTTCCTCATCAATGTGGGACGCGGGCAGTACGATACCGCGCTGGTCTTCGTGGCGGTCTTTACCCTGATCGCGCTGGCGCTGAGCCTGTACGGGCTGGTAGCCTGGGCCGAGAGCCGGGCGCTGGTCTGGCAGCGGAACAATGAACAACCATAGATGAATCGGAGAACGTGAATGCTTAAGAAACTGATGATCCTGCTGACGGTGCTGAGCGCGGCGCTGGCGGGCTGCGGAGGAGGGCGCAATCTGCCGGCCCAACCGCTGAAACAGGTACGCCTGCCGATGGGCTACATTCCCAACGTGCAGTTCGCGCCGTTCTATGTGGGGGTCGAAAAGGGATATTTCAAGGAAGAGGGGATCGAGATCCAGTTCGATTATTCCTTCGAGACGGACGGGGTGCAATTGGTGGGCGCGGGAGAACTCCCCTTCTCGCTGGCCTCCGGGGAGCAGGTGCTGCTGGCGCGGGCACAGGGGCTTCCGGTGGTGTACTCCTATGCCTGGTACAACAACTTCCCGGTCTCGGTGATCGCCGCGCCGGAACTGAACGTCCACAAGCCGGCCGACCTGAAGGGAAAGGATATCGGGCTGCCGGGCTTGTTCGGCGCGAGCTACATTGGACTGGAGGCGCTGCTGTTCAGCGGCGGAGTGGAGGCCTCGCAGGTGCGGATGGAGGCGATCGGGTTCAACCAGGTGGAGGCCTTCGCGGCGGGGCAAAAGAAGATCGTGGTGGTGTACACTACTAATGAGCCGATCGTGCTCAAATCTCGGGGGATTCCGTTCAGCGAGG
>CAYMQX010000430.1:0-2732 GCA_964392495.1 uncultured Anaerolineaceae bacterium | reverse complement strand
TTCCTGATCGCGGTGCCCGAATTAATGGCCAAGGCCAAATCCATTGCAGCCAGGACCTATGATCCAATCTCGGCTTACCTGGCCGTTGCGATCGTGTACCTGGCGGTCGTCTATCTTCTGGATGCCTTGCTCCACAGGATGGAGCGGGCTTCGAGGATCCCCGGATTTGAAAGCATGACACAAAAGACCTGACGACCGATCAACGGTAATGAAGCTCCCATCCAAATACCATGCAGGCTCTGAATCATTGTGCCAGCAGGTTGATTCCAGGATGTAATCTGTTGTATATTGGCTGCTCGTCTCCCAGATTATTAAAATAGAACCAAATCCCTCCGTAGGAAACGGAGAGTATTTCATCTGGATTTTTTATGGATATGCTGCGGGTTAAGCCTTCAGGTTGAGACGATTAAGCGCTTCCTCAGCAAGAGACTGCAACTCCCGGTCGGTGCGGTCCCCGGCAAGCTGCATCAGCGCGGCAAGGGCAAGGGAATCTTTCTGCGCTGCGAGCCCCGGGATACATTCCATTCTTACTGTTCGGTCGGGGTCCTCGAGCAATTTGAGAAGGAGTCCGGCAGACTGGGGATGGTCGATCATGCCAAGGCCCAGAGCCGCATTTCGTCGAATGCCAGGTTCGGGATGCTGCGAGGCTGTTTCCAATACGCTCAGGCTCGGTGAGCCGATCTGCCCGAGTGCCCTGCCGGCCAGGCTGCCTACCTCATGATGCAGGTCATAGAGTGCCATGCCCAGGGCTTCCACGGCGTCCTCAGCCCGCAGGTTTCCCAATAGTACGACGGCGAAACGGCGGATGGTCCCTTCCGGATCTGTCAATGAGTTGATAAGCGGCTGGATGGCAGGTTCGCCGATACCCTGGATGGCATCCAGTAGGGCGACAGCCGCAGCCTCGCGTTCATACCACCAGAATGAATCATGCAAGGCTTCCATCAGATATGGCAGGGCAGCCGGGTCTTTGGTCCCTCCCAGGGCACGCGCGGCCGCCTGGCGTACCTCGGTCGTGGGATCATCCAATAACAGGGAGGCAAGCGCCTCAAACGTTCCGGGCAATTCATAAGCTCCAACTGCCAAAGCTGCGGCTCCTCGAACGGCTGGTTCTGGATCTTTAAGGGATTTCAGGAGGGCTTGCAGCGAATTATTATCTCCGACATCCCCAAGCGCTGTCGCCGCGGCCGCGCGAACGGTAAAGAACTCGCCCTGGAGGGCGGTCAGGAGGGCGGGTACGGCCGCGGCATCTTTGATCTGGCCAAGAATCAGAGCCGCCCGGGCGCGCACAGGAGGGAAGGCACGCTGAAGGGTGTAGATCAGCCCGGGGATGGCATCGCGTCCGATCTGCGCCAGAACCTGCCCTGCCAGAGAAGGCAGCTCCGGAGAATGAGAGTAGAGTGCATCGAGCAGCGCGGGAACGGCTTTGGTTCCCATGCGAGTCAAGCCCGCAGCCGCCCGGGCGCGTTGGATCGGGTCGGTCAACTGAGAAACCATCCGTTTTGCCCCGTTCTGAGAGAAGCCTGGAAACCACTCCATGTGGATATTGTACGCCGAATCTGAGATGTTTCGGCTGGTGATGGTTATCGGGATCGTGTAAAGAAATTGGATCAGCGACCAGGCTAATAAGGGTACCCAGATGCGATATGCAATTCGGCGCGAAAATTAGACTACTTTTCTCTGATATAATACAATATTTGGAACGCCCCATACCACAACGCCGGAGGCTATCCGGTGTTGTTTTCGAAAAATACCCAAGGGTGCTCCAACTCAGAGCGGAGAAATTGATGAAGAAAGAACAACTACTAGATCTGTATCATCAGATGGTGCTTATTCGACGCGTGGAGGAACGCGGCGCCGAGTTGTACCAGCAGGGCAAGATCGGCGGCTTTATGCACCTTTACATCGGGCAGGAAGCCGTCTCGACCGGGTTGATTGCAGCACGCGAGCCCCGCGATCGAGTGATCACCGCTTATCGCGACCATGGTGTCGCCATCAACTGTGGTATCCCGGCGGACGAGGTAATGGCAGAACTGCTCGGGAAGGCCACAGGCATTTCAAAGGGCAAAGGCGGGTCCATGCACATGGCCAGTACTGAGAGGAACTTCTGGGGTGGACACGCAATTGTGGGAGGCCATCTTCCCATCGCAAGCGGACTTGCTTTGGGAGACCAGTATGCCGGGAACGATAATGTAACCATTTGCATGTTCGGAGATGGGGCTACGAACATCGGTTATTTCCATGAGGCGCTGAACCTGGCCAAGGCTTGGAATCTGCGCGTGCTTTGGGTTTGTGAGAACAACAAATATGGCATGGGAACCTCCGTGGAGCGGGCTTCGGCGGTCTCGGAGATCCGGCAGAAGGCCGAGGGATATGGAATGAAGAACGGACGCGTGGACGGGATGGATGTGCTCAAAGTGAACGCGGCCGCCCGCGAGGCTATCGCCTATGTCCGGGAAAGCAGCGAACCCTTTTTGCTCGAGGCGATCACCTACCGTTATCGTGGGCACTCAATGGGCGACCCTGAGCGTTATCGCAAGCAGGAGGAAGTGAAGAAATGGGAGGAAAGCGATCCCATCGGCATCTTCCGCAAGCACCTGCTGGAGAAAAAAACCATCAGCGCCAAAGCCCTGGATGAAATTGAAAGTGCCGTGGATGTCGAGGTGGCCAAGGCTGTGGAATTTGCAGAGTCCTCGCCGGAACCGACGCTCGAGGAACTCTTTAAGAATGTTTAC
>CAYMQX010000429.1:0-2756 GCA_964392495.1 uncultured Anaerolineaceae bacterium | reverse complement strand
TTGCATCATCCCGGTAGGCCGGCGTATCTCCGGGGCGGTCTCCACCAGCCTGCAGGGCGGGCGCTTCCCGCTGGTCCTGGGAGGCGACCACAGCCTGGCGGTGGGCTCGGTAAGAGGCGCCGCCCGGCAGCGGCAGATCGGGGTGCTGTGGGTGGATGCCCACGCCGACTTCAACACCCCCAAAACCACCCCTTCCGGAAACATACACGGTATGCCGCTGGCGGCCCTTTGCGGTATGGGTGCGCCCAGCCTGGTGCAGTTATGGGATGAGCCCTGCCCGGTGATCGACCCGCGGCGCGTGGCGGTGATCGGCGCGCGCGACCTGGACCCCGGCGAAAAGCTCAACCTGCAGCAGGCGGGGGTCATGGTGCAGAGCATGGAACAGATCGACCGGGTGGGACTGGTGCAGGTCATGGAGAAAGCCCTCCAGCACGTCCTGCGCGAGACCGAGGGCTTGTATCTCTCCTTCGATATGGATTCGCTGGACCCGCGCCATGCTCCCGGCGTGGGAACGCCCGTGCCCGCCGGCCTGACCCAGCGTGAGGCCCACCTGATCTGCGAGATGACCGCCGAGACCGGCAAACTGCTGGGCATGGACATGGTGGAGGTCAACCCCATCCTGGATATCCAGAACCAGACGGCCCGCCTCGCCATGGAACTGATCCTGACCGCCTTCGGAAAACGCATCTGGCAGGGGATGTAGGGAGAGCCAGCTATGGAGTACAATGGCAGCATGAGCGAAAAGTACGGTCCCATCCTTGTAGTGGAAGATGTCCCGAATATCCTGGACCTGCTGGAGATCACCCTGAAGTTCAGGGGATACAAGGTGATCACCGCCCGTGACGGGCAGGAAGCCCTGCAGAAGATCCAGGAAGAGACCCCGGCCCTGATCGTCAGCGATATCCTGATGCCGAAGATGGACGGTTATGCCTTTGTGCACCAATTGCGGACCAGCGCCCGGACCATGTCCATCCCGGTGATCTTCCTGACCGCCACGTATGTCACGCCGGAGGATAAGGCCTTCGGGCTGAGCCTGGGAGCTTCCCGCTTCATCGAGAAACCCATTGATACGGATGATTTCCTGCTGACGGTGGCGGAGATCCTGGCCGAGGGTCCCAGCCTCAACCCGCCCATACTTGCCCAGCAGGAATTCTTTGTGGGCTACCGCGCCCGCCTGGAGAACAAGCTGTGGCACAAGCGGCGGCAGATCGCCCGCGCCGAGGCGCTGCTGCCGACCCTGCCGGAAGACCAGCAGGAGGCCTATCGATCCCTGCTCGATCAATCCACGCGCGACCGGGATGAGATCCAGGCCGAGCTGGATGAGATCTATAAAACTCTGGATAAATTCCAAGGCTGAGCCATGCAACCCACATTGGATGACCTGAAAGCCCTGGCCCGTTCGGCAGGCGAGATACTGCGTGCTGGTTACGAGCGCGAGCACGAGGTGCGCTACAAGGGAGTCATCGACCTGGTGACCGAGGTGGACCGCCAGTCCGAGGCCCACCTGCTCGACCGGATCCGGTCGCGCTTCCCCGAGGATCACATCCTGACCGAGGAAAGCGGCGTGATCGAGGGCGACCGCCGGGCCACATGGTTCATCGATCCGTTGGATGGAACGGTGAATTATGCCCATCACATCCCCATCTTCTGCGTCTCGCTGGCCTATGCTGTGGAGGGCCAGGTGAGGCTGGGAGTGGTCTACGAACCGATGCGGGATGAGATGTTCAGCGCTGAACGCGGCCGGGGGGCGCACCTGAACGACCGCCAGCTCAAGCCTGCCAGCCCTCCCGACCTGCAGCACAGCCTGCTGGTGACCGGTTTTCCCTATGATGCGTGGAACACGCCGCGCGACAACTTCGACAACTTCGTGCGGCTTTCGAAGCTGAGCCAGGGGGTGCGCCGCCTCGGATCGGCCGCGCTGGATTCCGCCTATGTGGGCGCGGGGCGCCTGGACGGCTTCTGGGAGCTGGCGCTCAATCCCTGGGACATCGCGGCAGGCGGCCTGATCGCCTCCGAAGCGGGCGCCACGGTCACCAACATCGATGGGAAGCCGGATTACATCTCCCCCCCGCAGTCGGTCATCTGCGCCGCGGCTTCCATCCATGCCGAACTGCTGGCCGCTCTGCACCAATCCCATTAGATCATCCTGACCAAATCGTCCTGAAGGTTTTGCCGGTCGTTGTGCCGGGATCACGAAACCTTCGGGACCCTGCACACCTCCAAACCCAACAAAAAATCATAAAAACTCGTCGGGCAGGGAATCGGATTCTCCCTTACAATACTGTGGGGAACCGGTATGCCCATTACCGTGCCCATCAGCCAGACGAAAATCATCACACCCCATCGCCGGCCCGAGCTGTTATCGCGCGGACGTCTCCTGAGGGATATTTTCGCGTCTCTGGACCGCAAACTGATCCTGATCTCGGCCCCGGCGGGCTACGGCAAGACCTCCCTGCTCGTGGACCTGGCCAACAGCACCGAGCTGCCGGTCTGCTGGCTTTCGCTTGACCTGCTGGATCGCGACCCCCAACGCTTCATCTCCTATCTTGTGGCCTCCCTCGGGGCGCGCTTCGGCGGCCTGCTGGCGCCCATGCAGCCTCTGCTCAACAACCTGCGCTCCATTGAGCAGGATGCCGAGGAACTGATCGTCACACTGACCAACGAGCTCTACAATCAGGTGGAGGAGGATTTCATCTTCATCCTGGATGACTTCCACCTGATGGACGGACATCCGCAGATCGCCTCCATCCTCAACC
>CAYMQX010000428.1:0-2762 GCA_964392495.1 uncultured Anaerolineaceae bacterium | reverse complement strand
GGGCCTACAAGGCTCATCTCGCCTTGAAGCACGTTCCAGAGCTGGGGCAGCTCGTTGAGCTTGGTATCGCGCAGCCAGCGTCCCAAAGGGGTGATGCGGGTATCATCCCGGGCGGTGATGCCGGGACCGGCATGGCTCTCCGGATTCTCATGCATGGTACGGAACTTGAGGATTTTGAACGGCACTCCGTCCTTGCCCATGCGCAGGCCGCGGTAGAAGACGGGACCGGGCGATTCGCGGCGAATGTTCCAGGCGACCAATCCGAGGAAGGGGAGGAGGAAGAGGATTCCAAGGGCGGAGGCCAGGATATCGAAGAGGCGCTTGGAGAAGAGGGAGATGTCTTTTTCCATGCCCGGGTTCTCAGTGATGGTGAGCGGGGAAGTCATGAGGGTGCAGACTCTTCGTGTGAAAACACAGGCACGCGGCCTACACGATCACCCCAGCGACTCCGGAATTTCAGCAGGCCAAGCAGGAAGCCCGAACCATAGGAGAGATGCAATATCCCAAAGACCACTGGCAGCAGCGGAAGGTACTGCCAACCCTTCCTGACAGAGGTGAGGATGGATGCGGAGATATTTGCGACCAGGTAGAGGGCCGGGGCAAGGCAGGCTGCAAGTAGAAGTGCAGGGCCGGAAAGACCAGCAAAACCAGGACGAATGAACTGGAAAAGCGCCAACCCCAGGGAGACGAGCAGCGCAAGCACGAAGAGAGGCGGGATGAACTGGCGGAGGCTCATCTGGCGGGGATGTTTTTGGAGGACGCGTACCTTCCAAAATCCGTACTGGAAGTACTGACGCCAGAGGGAGGATGGCGAGCCGCGAACTGTGTATTCAGACTTGATCTCCGGACTCAGGAGTATCCGCCCACCCGCCTCCCGAAGCCTGTAATTGAACTCATCGTCCTGATCGCGGACCAGCTCTTCGTCGAAGAGGCCGATCCGGTCGAAGAGGGAGCGGGGCCAGGCGCCCATATACACCGTATCCACCCATTCTTCCCGGTCGGAGAAGTGGAAGCGACCGCCGCCGATGCCGAAGGGGGTGCTGGTAGCGACCGCAACGGCCTTCGAGAAAAGCGCCGTGCCCACGGCATTCATACGCCCACCGACGTTCTGGGCGCCGGATGATTCAAAGGCTTCGACACAGCGGCGGGCGTAATCGGGGGCGAGGAGGGTGTGACCGTCGACGCGAAGGATGTATTCACCCCTGGCTTCCCGAAGCGCAAGATTAAGCCCGGTGGGGACGATGCGGCCGGGATTCTCCAGGAGGCGGATTGGAATCCGGGGGGAATCCGCGGCGAGGCGCGCAACAATGGCAGGGGTGTCGTCAGTAGAGAGGCCGTCAACGACAAGGATCTCCATACGGTCTGGGGGATAGTCCTGGGCGAGGACAGAGGCGAGGGTTTTGGCGATGGCGGAGGCTTCGTTCCTGATAGGGAGGATCAGGCTAATGAAGGGCTGCATGAGACCCCCTTCCCGGGTCTCCCATACCGCCCTGCCGGGTCCGACTGGAGATCGAATCAGGGTTGGGAGCGCCAATCTCGGGGGGGTAATACTGGGTATGAAAAATAATATGCATCCGCCAAGCTCATTTACTGTTTGGAAGCCGGATTGCTGTCAGATAATGCGTATTGAATACTTTCATGCTCTCCAGCATCAGACATAACTCCCAAGAAATTGGCGCAAGGCGCCGGGCGATGGGCGGGGCGAGGGTGATGCGATGGAAGGTGTACCGGCAGCCGGGAAAGAGGCGTTTGATCTCTGGGGGGCGGACGCCGCGGGTTTGAGGATTAGTAGGGTTGAGCCAGAAGTCGTACCAGAGGATGAGTCCGCCGGGTCTGGCGACACGCAGAAGCTCACGGGCTATATTTGATTTGACCTGATCATCCAGAATGGAGGAGAAGACGGTGAACTGCATGGCCAGATCGAAGCTATGTGAAGGATAAGGGAGGCTCTGACCATCAGCGCAGGCAAGGGGAAGGCCAGGGAGGCGATAGTGAGCAACCTGTAGGCGATCCAAGAGCAATTCGGCGCCGTGGAGGTTGGAAGGGGAGGCTCCATAGGAGAGGGTTTCGAGAAGTATGCCACCGGTCCCTGGGCCAAGTTCGAGAATGCGGGTGTTCTCAAGGGGGAAAAAATCGTTTTCCCACAGGCATTTCAACACTGCACGCTGACGCTGCTGGATTGCGAATAACTGGCCGGGATTAAACAAGGAATACTGATCTGTTAGTCCATTCTGCCGCGCCCTGCGGGCATACTCAAATCGCAATCTTTGAACATCAGGATGTTCGGGCATGGTTTTTTAGGTGAGAAATAACCGCCTGGAATTTACCAGCTTTCGTGCGGGGTATAAATTCGACCATCTCAACCTCGACCTGCACTTCTCCTCCCAGGCGCTGCTGAACACGATGAACGATATCCTGCAAATCTGCCTCGCCAAACCCGCTGGTAGGGACCACCTTGACGCGAATCTTGTCGAGGGCATCCTGGATGATCTGGCCTTCGCGGAGATGGGGCTGATTGACAAAGATCCCATGAAAACGGACCATCTGGCGACCATCGGGGCCGATGACAACATCTTCAGTTCGGCCGACCACTTCCTTGATGACCGGCATTTCCCGTCCACAGGGGCAGGGATCGGGGTCCCAGGCTGCCAGATCCCCAAGGCGGAAGCGGATAAGGGGCTGATAGGCGCGCGAGAGGGTGGTCACCACCACCTCTCCAACCTCGCCAGGCTTGCAGGGCGAACCATCGGGACGTAGGATCT
>CAYMQX010000427.1:0-2763 GCA_964392495.1 uncultured Anaerolineaceae bacterium | reverse complement strand
GGTCAGCGAGGGCAATAGTGTTCCATTCATAGCCACCGTGGATTCCCGCAATGATCAGACGCTGCCTCTCCCCGTTTCCGAAGGTATAGACCTCAACAGGCCGCCGGGAGGCAGAAAAGCCGATTACTTCAGGCTTCTGTCCATAGGGGAGGACAAAAATGGTGGGGGTACTCAGCACCGGTTGGGTGGAACGCGGATTGGGGGTGACCGTAGGCAGGTAATAACGGGTGGGAACGGGAGTGCGGGTGGGCTCTCCCCGGAGAGGCGGGGTGGACTGGGGGGCTGCAAGCACAGGAGGGCGGGCCCCGTTGAAAAGCAGAATCATAAGCAAGGCAAGAATACCAAGCAGGTTGACAGCCCAGATCAGAAGAATAAGAGAGGAGTTTTTCCTGCGGGGGGCCGGCATGATCAGATGGACGGAATCTAAAGTTTTTCCTGCGCTTGCAGCCGGAGCTGGTTCAGAGCATTATTAAAAGCCCAGCGGGGAAGATTGCGCGGGTGGCCTCCATAGGTGATGCGCATGGTTTTTTCACCGTAGGGGGTAAGGATGGCGATCTCGGCGGCCATTTCTGCAGGAAAGCAGCCGATCCCCAGTCCTGCGGTGGAGGAGGTGGCCTTGAGAGCAAGGCGCAGTTCGTCCATCAGGTTTCCAGGCTTCAGGCTTGCCAGAGAGACAAGGTTGGGTAGTTTCTTTTGCATGGATTCGCCAAGACCATACTCCACACAGGCAAGGCTCCAACCCCGGTGATGGACGGCAGAAAGCATGACCATATCCAGGCTTTCCTCATCGGATCCAAAGACCACATGCTGGAGCCTGCGGCGGATGTCAACCTCCACCTCTCCCAACATCCGGTCCGCGTCGGCTTCGGTCTCCCCCTTGGCTGCCAGGCGGATATCCACGATACCGTTATGGGCGGCGAGGCCGACAGTAGGATTGGAAAGCGTCTCAAGATCGCCGATCTTTTCGTCGATCATGCCCTCGCCCATGCCGGCGGTGTGGAGGAGCCGGACTTTAATGACCTGGCGCAGGTCGAACTTCTTTTGCAGGTAGGGGATGACGGATTCGTGAAGAAGAAATTCCATCTCACGCGGGACACCGGGGAGGGAGATGATCACGTTCCGGCCTGCTTCGACAATAAAGGCAGGCGCGGTCCCCACCGGGTTCGGAATGGCAATAGCGCCTTTGGGAACATAAGCCTGGCGCTTTTGATTTTCAGCAGCGGCACGACCATAGCGCTCGACCACTTCGACCACCTGCTGCCAGAGCTCCTCACGGAACTCAGTCTCCACGCCCACAGCCAGAGCCACCGCCTGACGTGTGGGGTCATCCACGGTGGGGCCAAGCCCGCCGGTGGTGAGTATGATTTCGGCCCTTTCCATGGAGTTCCGGATGGCAAGGGCAATACGTTCAACGTTATCGCCAATGGTGATGGTGCGATACAGGTCGATCCCCAACCCGCGCAGGTTGCGGGCCAGATATCGGGTATTGGTGTCTACGATCTCACCCAGCAAAATTTCGGTGCCAATGGTAATGATCTCGGCAGAAGCCATCTTTCTCCTAGGGATAGATCGGGACGAAATCAGCGCCCTGGATCTGGAAGATCTCAATTCTCGGTTCGGCACAATCGCCAAATTGCGAGCAGGTAAGGGGGCCGCTCAGCCCGGCAACATCTCTGACTTGAAGGATCGCATCGCGAAGGGCCTGCCTGCGGATGAGCAGGCTGCCATCGGAGGGGGAGGCGCCCACGGCAGCCTTCTGAATGGCGCTGAAGAGAAGCATGGCAGCGTCATAGCCCTGCAGATGGTACGAGGCGATCGGGTCCTCGGAAAAGCGGGCGCGATATTGGCCGGCAAAGGATTCCGGCTCCTGCACTGAAGCAGGACCGGTGAAATACATGCCCTGGCTGATTTCCAGGGTTTGCATCAGGAAATCGCGACTTAACAGGCCATCCGAACTGATCAAAGCGTTCTTCAGGCTTAACTGCGAAGCCTGGCGGACCACATTCACTCCATCCACGGTGTAAATGGGCATATAAAGCACATCTGTGTTAAGTTTGGAGAGCCAGAATATCTGCGGGGAAACATCCTGCCCGCTGACAATATGAATGCGGCCCAGGCAGTCGCCGCCGAGCTTTTCAAAATCATCACAGGCGGCGGCGGTGAGTTCTGTGGAATAGGGAGTGCGGTCATCAATCGTGCTCATGGTGCGCAAACCCAGGACCCGGTAGGCAAACTCGGCAACTGCTTTGCCCTGGGCTCGATCGTTATAAATGGTGCGGAAGAATCCCGGCTGAAACTGCGACGCCGAAGTGAGGGAGGCGGCAGTGCTGGAGGGGGAGATCATCACCAGGCCCGCACTGCTCAAGACTTTGGCGGCGGGAATCGAGCTGCTGGAGCAACTGGAACCAATGACGCCTACAATGGTGGGATCAGCGGCGATCTGCCGGGCGCCATTCTCGCCGCCCTCAGCGGAGCATTGATCGTCCACCTTGACGATCTCGATGGGGTGGCCGGAGACCTCCTGTTGGGCGGCAACGGCAATCTCCACACCGCGCAAAGCGTCGATCCCGTAGGGGCTATCCGGCCCGACGAGGGTCAGCAGGGCGGCAATCCGGATGGGTTGTTTGTTGCCCACAGATACACAGCCAAGAGGATCGGTACAGGTGGTGGGTTTGGCGATACAGGCGGAAAGGACCAGGCTGAGAATAGTGAGCACACCTGCGATGCGAATGAGCGATTTCTTCACGTGCGCCTCCATGGTAA
>CAYMQX010000426.1:0-2767 GCA_964392495.1 uncultured Anaerolineaceae bacterium | reverse complement strand
GGGCCAGTAGGGATTCATAAGCATCCGGGTTTCCTGCATGACGCAGGATGGTTTGAGCCCCCTCTGTGATCGTCTCCCAATGCGAATTCAGGTCGGATTGAAGTCTTTCCTCATCGGCCATGATGCGTTCCATGCCCTTTGCTGCGGTCTGTAATGCGAGGAGTGTGTGCCCAAGAGCTGTACCGAACGTCCGGCGGACAGTGGAATCCGACAGGTCTCGTTGCAGGCGGGAGACGGGCAGCTTTTGGACATAGTGGGCTAATAGAGCATTGGCTACTCCGGCATTCCCCTCCGCATTCTCGAAATCAATGGGATTTACTTTCTGCGGCATGGTCGAGGATCCAATCTCCTTGTCCACGATCTCCAGCTTGAGATAGCCTTCACTAAGATAATTCCATACATCCCGGGTGAAGTCGATCATTATGGAATTTAATAGCTGGATGCAGTGAAAAAAGCGGATCCAATTATCGGCAGGCATGATCTGCGTGGTGAACAGGGTGGCTGTGAGACCCATGCTCTCCACAAAATCTCGACTAAAGTCCATCCAATTCACCTCAGGAATGGCAGCCTGGAGGGCATTGAAGTTTCCAACCGCGCCCGTCAGTTTGCCCTTAAACCGATGAGAGGCTATTTCCTTGCGGCATTCCAGGAAGCGGGCAAAAAAAAGAGCAAATTCCTTTCCCATTGTTGTGGGAACCGCCGGTTGACCGTGAGTGCGCGCCAGCATGGGAGTGGACCGATGGTAGTGGGCAAAGTCTCGCAGGGAAGTAAGGAGTAGGTCGAGCGCAGGAAGTAGAATATGATCGCGGGAGTCTCTCAGAGCTAGTGACTGGGCAAGGTTGTTCACATCCTCGGATGTCAGGCCAAAGTGGAGGAAGGGAAGGACCTCTTGTAAATCGCTGTTGGGGGAAGCTTTGATCCGATCGCGAATGAAATATTCCAGCGCCTTTACGTCGTGCCGGGTGAATTGTTCCAATTCCTTCAGGTGCATTCCATCCGCTTCACTGAAAGCTGCAAGGAAAACCTCCTGTGAGGGACTTAATAAAGGAGCGATTCCGATCTTCCCTAACGCTGCAAGGTATGCGACCTCGATCTTCAGGCGGGTCTTAAGGTACGCAAACTCCGAGAGAAACTCCCGTAGAGGGCCGGCGGCATCAGCATACCGGCCATCGAGGGGTGAGAGGGCGAATAAGGCCATCCCGTGTATTATAATTCTTGTAGCCCAATCGTGAGGCAAAAAGGATGAAGATAATCTCTGATACAGCGCTCACCTATGACGATGTATTGCTGGTGCCTCAATTTTCAGATATCGATTCCAGGCGCGGCATATCTACCCAGACGCAATTGACGAAGAAAATCAGTCTTCAGGTCCCGATTATCTCTGCCAATATGGATGTGGTCACTGAGAGCGAGATGGCGATCGCCATGGCACGTGAGGGTGGCATTGGAATGATCCATCGGTTTATGCCCATCGCGGAACAGGCCAAACAGATCCAGCGCGTCAAGAAAGCCGAGTCCTTTATTGTAGATGATCCTATAACGATGACCGAATCGCATAACATCGGAGATGTAAAGCGGGTGGTACAAGAGACCGGCACCGGCGGCATCCTGATCCTGGACAGTGACCAGAGACTGGCGGGCATCATCACGACACGCGACCTGCTGTTCGAATCTGACCTTGAAAAGTCAGTGACAACCATCATGCAAAGGGAGGTCATTACCGGTGCACCCGGGACGACCCTCAAGGAGGCGGAAAGGCTCCTGCATGATCACCGCGTGGAAAAGCTGCCTCTGGTGGATGAACAGGGCAAAGTCCGGGGGCTGGTTACCCTCAAAGATATTATGAAGATCACACAGTTCCCAAAGGCCACCAAGGATGAGCGCGGACGGCTTGCTGTGGGCGCGGCTGTGGGGGTCAGGGAGAAGGAAATGCGCCGTGTGGACGCCCTGTTGGATGCAGGGGCAGATTGCATTGTGGTGGATATTGCTCATGGCGACTCGCAGCTTGAGATTGATATGATCCGGCGCATACGCAGGGAGCACCCGCGAGCACAGATCATCGGCGGGAATGTTGCCACAGCAGATGGTACGCGGAGGTTGATCGAAGCTGGTGCGGACGCTGTCAAAGTGGGGGTTGGGCCAGGTTCTATCTGCATCACCCGGATTGTGGCCGGTGCGGGGGTCCCTCAGCTTAGTGCGGTGATGGCGTGTGCGGAAGCTGCTCGTGCATATGAGATCCCCGTCATCGCCGATGGAGGCATCCGGCTGCCAGGCGATCTGGCAAAGGCGATTGCCGCGGGAGCAGATTCAGCAATGATCGGGAGCATGTTGGCTGGCACGGATGAAAGCCCCGGCCTGATGATGACGCGCAAGGGTCATCGGTATAAGGCCTCGCGGGGAATGGCTTCCCGCGGGGCGGCCATTGACCGGAAACAACGCGAGGGCGATGATGTGACACAGGAGGAGATCGATGAGTATGTAGCCGAGGGGGTGGAGGCGGCTGTTCCCTATCGGGGCCGGGCTCGGGAGGTGCTAACGAACCTGCTGGGGGGGCTGCAATCAGGAATGAGCTACAGTGGAGCCTGCTCGATACGGGAACTGCAACAGAAAGCGATATTTGTGAGAATGACGGGAGCGGGGTTGAGGGAATCTGGACCGCACGATGTCGAAGTGCTGGGATAGATAAGATGAATCAAAAAACGCACGGCCGACTGAACTGAACCCCAAAAAGCGGACACGAAAAGAAAGTACCCCCTGTGAGAAAATA
>CAYMQX010000425.1:0-2772 GCA_964392495.1 uncultured Anaerolineaceae bacterium | reverse complement strand
TTTGAAAGCGAGGGGCTGATCCTGCTGACGAATGACGGGGAATTGACAAACCGGCTGACACATCCCCGTTTTGGGCATCAAAAAGAGTATCGGGTTCTGCTGGCTCGGCGCCCGGATGAGACTCAACTGGCCACCTGGAGACGGGGAGTTGTACTGGAGGATGGCTATAAGACGGCGCCTGCGGAGGTGCGGTTTGAATCGACATCAGGAAAGGGCGCATGGGTAAGGGTGGTAATGGGGGAAGGTCGCAAAAGGCAGATCCGGGAAATTGGTTCTCTGCTAGGACTCCCTGTAGTACGGATCATCCGGGTACGCATTGGTACACTGCGTTTGGGAAATCTTAAGCCGAGGCAATGGCGTCACCTGACCACAGAGGAAGTGACAGGCCTGAAAAACGAAAAAAAACCAGCCGGCAGTTGATTGCGGCTGGTCTGTTGCAGTTGGGGGGATTAATGTCAGGCTTGCCGGATATCCCAGAATTTCTGGACCACACCTTCAACAGCCTTTTTAACCGAGTCCTTTTTATTCCCCGCGACCTTGAAGGTGACCAGCCGGGTTCCAACCTCGGGGCCGGTAAATTGACCAAAGGCGATAAAGTTGCCTCCGATCTCTGCGATGGCCTTGGTCAGCCGGGCAAGCTCGCCGGGAGCGTCAACGACCTGGGCAGTAACGCGGACGCCTGGTTCGCGAGCTCCCATGAGTTCCAGGAAGATCTTGAAGAGGTCGGTCTCTGTGATAATCCCAACCACCCTGCCTCCATCGACCACAGGCAGCCCCCCGAATTTGTTGTCGGCCATCACACGGGCGGCCTCCTCAATGGGGGTATCGATCTTTACCGTAATCACCTTGCGGGTCATCACTTCAGCGACCTTGATCTTGCTGATGAGATAATTGATCTCCCAAACGCTCAGGCTGGTAACCGGGGAGGGCGAGGCGTTGAGTAAATCCTTGTCCGAGACAATGCCAACAAGTTTGCCGTCCTTAATGACAGGGGCGCGACGGATGTGTTCCTTGCGGAACAAGGCCAGGGCATCCTGAACGGGCATATCGGGCTGGATCGAGATAACGGGACGGGACATTCTTTCACCGACGAGCATGATATACTCCTTGAACACATTGTGAAAAGAATTACAAACGGATTATAGCCCTAATTCCGATTTAATTTGTCATGAAAGTCCCGTGAAGGAAATCATAACCTATAAACCCAGGTAAGCCGAGCGAACGTGCTCGTTCTTGATGAGCTGACGGGCGGAACCCTCCAACTCAGTACGCCCCTGAGACAGAACGTAACCATAGTCGCTGATCGCCAGAGCCATGTGAACGTTTTGCTCCACCAATAGCACTGTAATGCCCGAATCGCGCAGCAAACGCAGACTTTCAAACAACTGGAGGACCAGGACGGGCGCCAGGCCCAGGGAAAGCTCATCGATCATGAGGATAACCGGATCAGCCATAATACCTCGAGCTACGGCCAGCATCTGCTGTTCACCGCCGCTCAAGGTGCCAGACCTCTGGTGAATACGCTCCTCGAGGCGTGGAAACATTTCAAAAACCCGTTCCAGGTTTTGCTTGAAGTGGGGGCGGGCATGCAGGTTGCTGGCTCCCATCTCGAGGTTCTCGAGGACGGTCATATCGGTGAAAAGCTGGCGTCCCTCAGGTACCAGTACCATACCAATCTCGGCTCGGGCGTAGGCCGGCATCCGGCTGACATCTTTTCCCTGAAACCAGACAGAGCCCGCCCAAGGCTTGAGAAGCCCCATGACGGTGCGCAATACCGTGGTCTTTCCCGCACCGTTACCCCCGACCAGACAAGTGAGGCGTCCTTGCTCGAGAGCCAAGTTGGCGCCCCATAAGATCTGAACGTCCCCATAGCCGGATGTGACTTCGCGTACCTCCAGCATTGCCATATTATTCCTCCAACAGCCTTTGTGCCAGCTTGGGATCCCCGAGGTAGGCCTCGATAACGCGCGGGTCCTGGGTGACAGCCTCAGGCGTGCCTTCGGCAATCTGCTGGCCGTAATCCAGCACAAGCACGCGGTCAGAAACATTCATGACGGCCTTCATCAGGTGCTCGATCATTAAAATCGTGGTGCCCTGTTTGCGGATATCGTGGATTGTCTTAATCATCCCATCAATCTCGGATGGATTGAGCCCCGCCAGGACCTCGTCCAATAAGAGGAGGTGGGGGTGAGATGCCAGAGCGCGTCCCATCTCGAGCCTTTTTTTCTGGGCTACGTTAAGGCTGCCTGCCAGTTGGCTGGATTTTGCGTCGAGGCCGATGAACTCTAAAACTTCATCAGCTATGACACCAGCGTTGTGGAGGGTCTGATTCTCCTGACCGAAGCATGCCCCCGCCATGACATTTTCCCGGACGGTCAGCTCATTAAGCGGTCGGACGATCTGGTGCGTACGTGCCATACCCATCTTGGCGAGGTGATAGGGTTTTCGTCGGGTGACATCTTCACCGCGGAAGATGATGCGTCCCTGTTCGGGCGGATATACTCCGTTGATGGCATTGAACAGCGTCGTCTTGCCTGCGCCATTGGGTCCGATCAACCCCAACACCTCCCCCTTTGGCAAGTCGAATGTGATCTGTGTGAGAGCCTGAAGGCCTCCGAAGCGTTTGGTTACTCCCTGGACTTGAAGCAGCAGTGTCATGCGACCAGCCTCCTAAGCCATGAGAACCGCCCGCGCAGCCAGCCGACCAAATCCCATCTCTTGTCTGTGCTCATCGCTTAGCCCTCCGCAAAAAGCTGTTCCAATGCGCTCGCA
>CAYMQX010000424.1:0-2784 GCA_964392495.1 uncultured Anaerolineaceae bacterium | reverse complement strand
GGCAGCACGCCAAGGACTGTCTTCCAGTTCAGCTTACGAGGGCCTCCTTGTCCGAAACAGCCGGATCCTGGAGGGGCTTACAAGTAATTTCTTTTATGTACGGGGCAAGTCTCTTGGCACTGTTCGCCGAGGTGTTCTGGCCGGTGTAACGCGCCATCAGGTCCTGCATCTGGCGGAGGGGCAGGGGATGTCCATCGACCACCATGCCCTGAGACTTTCTCAGGTAGAAGAAATAGACGAGGCATTCTTGACAAGTAGCTCCCGTGGCATTGTGCCGATTGTCACTATAGATCGGCAGCGGGTTGGATCCGGTAAAGTGGGGGAGTGGACAAGGAAACTGATTGCAGTTTACAACAGGGAAATCGAGCGCCGTGCAGAGTCAATCCTGCTTGCCGATAAAAGTTCATCAATTTGGTCATGACATGGATGGGCATTTATCTCAGGCAGGGATGTGTTTCTTGAGATATTCCCGACCATATTCTTTTGGAGGCATTGCATGCACAGGTTGTTGCTATTATTGATTGCATCGAATCTGGTGTCCTGTACGCTGGGTCCTAAGCCCCTGGTTTTCTCGACACCTGCCAATCTGTCGACCACCACACCCGCAAGGCTCCTTCTACAAACCGCGGCTCCCTCAGCCTCACCAACTGCAGAGGAAACACATCCTGCAATTTTGGCGGGGTCCACTGATCCGTTCGCAGTGAATGTATTGCATCTGCCTGCACCTGAGTGTTCAACCCCAACACCGCAACAAACCGAAGGGCCTTACTATATGTCCGGCTCTCCCGAGCGTAATATTCTGTACGAAACAGGTATGTCCGGGGAAAAGTTGATCGTGACTGGATACGTGCTTGGTAAGGATTGCCAACCTGTTCCCGGTGCCTGGGTGGATTTCTGGCAAGCAGACGCGAACGGGGTTTATGATAACAATGGGTACACCCTGCGCGGCCACCAATTCACAGACAGCCAGGGTCGGTATTTCCTTGAAACGGTGATCCCGGGTGAATATCCTGGGCGCACGGAGCATATCCACTTCAAGGTTGAGACCCCGGGCGGCGATATGATCACCAGCCAACTCTATTTTCCCGATGTCAGCGCCAATAATGCGGATGAATTCTTCGATCCCAAGCTGATCGTCACCCTTGAGGCCCGGGAGGGCTTGTATGTGGCGTATTACAGCTTTGTCCTGGTCGAATAGCAGGGTCAGCCGCGGCCCGTATTGAAAACATCATCGTAAATCTCATCAATCTTCCCCCCGATATGGGCGTACAGGCTTGTCGTTTTCGAGTCTGAGTGACGAGCCAGTTCCTGGGCTGCTTTAAGGTCACCTGTAGCAAGGTAGATCATGGTGACAAAATAGTGCCGGAAGTCATGCACGCGGATCAACTTCGGATCAACGCCGGATTCTTTTACCCGTTCCTTCACCGCATACCACATTCCATTGGGCGAAACCCTCAGGACACGCTTCCCAGCTTTCTTATCATGGCGCGCAAAGAGGGGCAGGGAGGTGATAGGCCTTCCTGTGGCGCCATCCAGCTTCGCCCGGGCCGTGAGATAGTCCCTGATTGCCACCAAGGCGCGTTCCGAGAAACGGACGATGCCTTGTTTGTCACCCTTGCCAATCACCAGGGCACGCCGCTCTTTCCAATCCAGATCTCCTCGCCTGAGTCCGCAGGCCTCGGAAACCCGCAGGCCCGTATCAGCAAGTGTGAGCAGGAATGCCCGATCACGAAGAGCAGGAAGATCAGATCGAAGGGACTTCGAATAGCTTAACGTCTTTTCGATCCCTTCGCGATCAAATTGTGGCAATCGCTGGCCTTTCTTCTTAACATATCGCCTAGCTGCCGATTTTAAGGCCAGCAGATTAACATCTCCGCCTTGTTCGGCAAAATAGGCGTAGAGACCAAGCAGCGCTGTTTTATAGGTCGCCTGGGTGGATGGCGAATAATCCCGCAAAGAAGCCAGGAATTTGGCATATGTTTCCGATGTGAGTGGGGCGTCCTTGTCAACATTGCGCGCAAAAATTATCATCGCCTGCCTATATGTCTCGTGGGTCTTGGGGCTGCGCGAATATCGGATGGATTCCAGAAAGCCCTGCACGATGTCCTGTGTGGCCACCTTTTTATGATCAATATTATTCATACTAATGCCAATTATAATGAATAAAATCTTTTTGTCAAGAGCCTCCTTTTTTAGCCCAATTTCCTACTGCCCCGCCATCAGGAACACTCTATTTTGCAATTCTTATTGATCAAGCCATGTGGACCTGACCAATTCTCTTGCGCATTCAGCATAAATTCTTTGGGCAATCACGAATAATGCCTGTCACTCCCCTGCCCTGCCAGGAAATCTTGTCGCACTGGATCGGCTTCGCGGCCCTTTTCTACCTGCGGGCTCTGGGATAAGATTCATCCCATGAACTACGATATCCTCATCATCGGCGGAGGCATTCATGGGGCATCCCTGGCCTTTCACCTCGCTTCCCGTGGGGCCAAGCCTGCTGTTCTCGAAAAACGTTTCCTGGCTGCTGGCGCCACGGGCCGTTCAAGCGGCCTGATCCGCATGCACTATGACCTGGAGGCCGAGGCTGCCCTCGCGCATCTTTCGTTTGAATGGTTCACAGATTGGTCCGCACGTGTCGGTGGCAATTGCGGCTTCACCTGCACCGGCTTTCTGCAGCTCGTCAATGCGGACCAGGTGGAGACGCTCCAGGCCAATGTAGCCGCTCAACAGCGCCTTGGCATCCGCACGGAATTGATCACGGCAGATGACGTCAGAAGGCTG
>CAYMQX010000423.1:0-2793 GCA_964392495.1 uncultured Anaerolineaceae bacterium | reverse complement strand
TTTCATTGTTTGGTTGGGAATGATGCCGATGACACCCGCTGCGTTGCCGAAGAGCTGCAGCGCATTGGTATCCCGGGACCGGCTCATAAAGCGGCTCAAGCCTTCGATCCCGCCCACCAGGACCTTCCTGCCTCGCAGGGTCTCGGCGATGTTCTGCGCCAGCCCCTGGTTTTCGGGGAGATCGGGGTTGAGAGCCAGGTGCAGGGAACTGACCGAGCCGTCGCAGGCTTTATGGACGGCCACCTTTAATATATCTTCGCGCATGCCCGCCGCGCGGGCGATCCGGGTAAGATAATCTTCAGTGACCGGGGCGGACATTCCGATCAGGATGGCCTCCACCTCGGATGGCTCCCACCCACAGGCAAAAGCGGCCTCCCGCAGGATGCGTGCCCCTACCTCCACCTCGATCGCAATGTTCTGTTCGAGATCCAATACCGGGATGTGGTGACGTGAGACGAATCCCAGCTCCGCCAGGTTCAGCCGCTCGTTCTCTGGTACCGGTACTCCCAGGCGGTTTTCGATCAGTTCCCGGAGAGAGCTGTTGTCATAGCTGTCTCCCCAGGTGCCGTAAACGCCCCCGATATTGATGGCCGTATTCCGTACGCGTCGCAATCCGAACGGGACCCCTGCACCGATCGGAAGGATCGTCTTTTCAACTTCAGGTTCCTCGAAAAAAGAGGTTGTGTTTTCCATGCTGAGCTCCTTGATTCTGCTAAATGGTCGGGGGGAGAAAATCCCGCAGGGTATTTACAGGCAGGCATCCACCTGTTCCAGGCGTTTTTTCCGGATCAGGAAGTGAAACACCGGTAAAAAGGATTGGTTGCTGTTTCTGAAGGACTTATTATGCCATATTCCCGGGTAAATCGCGGGGGCGAAGAAGAATGACAGCAACGGCGACTCTTCAACAACCTGGGCCTCTGTTACTTTGACTGCTGCCGGGAGCTTGAGGCTGGAGAGGCCTGAAATATTCAGCAGGCGTTATCCGCCTGTAAATTTTTCGTCCACAGCAAAGGGCAAGGCGTATCGTTAAAGCGCTTTTCGTGTAGCATTAAAGCCTGGAATTACCAGTCTTCTTAAGGATGCTGCCATTTCTGGATCCTGTTCAGCACTTGTTCGGCTGCAAGCAGCAGCAGCATGGTCAAACCCACGATGCGCGCCAGGGGCTGCTCCCATGGCAGGGGGGAGACGTTCCAATTCGAAAGGTGATTCATCGCTGCCAGGAAGGCGAGTGTCAGCATGGCCAGGGAAAGCGCCAGGAGTCTGGGTTTGGTCAAGGCGCTTCGATTGAGATCAATTGCCTGCTCGATGTTCACATCGCGGCCGTCTACATACCACAGGTCTGAATATAGCCGCATGAAAGCGCCCAACTTCGAAATGATCACCGGCTTGCCTGGTTCGGAAGATCTCCCCGCCTTCCATAAGGTTTCGAATACGCGGCCCGGACTGCTCTGGACGATCCTGTACCAGTGTGCCTGCGAGAGCATCCTGGATTGGTACATATCAATATCATAGAACTCGCGGGTGTGTCGGGATGTCTGCTGCAGGTGGCCAAAGCGATCAGGGGCCAGGTAGATTCGGTAGAGTGGTCTTTTCATGGGCGTGGATTCTCCCATTGAAATGAACAAATCGGAGTGAATTAGTACTAATTCTAAAACAATTGACCAGTCCTGACAGTCATGGATTCCCCATGATTTTCAGCACTTCTTCCTTTCTCACCGGCATCCAAATTTTGTAGATCGGATCTCCAACTCCGCGCTATACTCGGAGTTGAAGAGATGAGCGCACATCTCCAAATTTTCCAGACCGTCATGCCTGAAAGGGAAAACAATGAAATCACTGGAGCCTGCCCATTCGCGTGATTACCTGGCATTCGACCTTGAGATCGCCCGTTTGATCCCGGAGGGGATGGATGATTGGAAAACCTTCCGACCCTTTGGGATTTCCTGCGCGGCTGTGATGGACCGTACAGGGGCTCCGAAGCTTTGGCACGGCCATACCCTGCAAGGGGTCCCTGCAGAGCGTATGAGCCGGGATGAAGTTTCAGCCCTCGTGGGGTATCTGGATGCTGAAGTGCGGTCGGGAAAAACGATTCTCACCTGGAACGGTGCGGGCTTCGATTTCGATGTCCTGGCTGAGGAGAGTGGGATGCTCCAAGTGTGTCGCCGTATTGCCGTCAGCCATGTGGATATGATGTTTCATTTCTTCTGCGTGAAGGGCTTTGCCATCGGGTTGGATAAGGCCGCCCAGGGCATGTCACTGGCAGGAAAACTGAAAGGGATGGACGGCTCGAAGGCACCGATTTTCTGGCAGCAGAAGCGGTACCAGGAAGTATTGGATTATGTCTGTCAGGATGTCGCCACAACGCTTCAGGTCTGCCTCGCTGTTGAGAAGGCTCGATCTCTGAGGTGGGTCACCAGCCGCGGCACGTCCCAGATTCTTCCTTTCCCAAAAGGCTGGCTTAGTGTGGAGACCGCTGCCAGTCTCCCCTTGCCGGATACCTCATGGATGAGGAGCCCCTGGCCACGCAGCAAGTTTACCCGCTGGATGGAAGGCTGAAATTATGTCTGCTGCCCCCGGGTTCCTCACCCGTTTTGAAACGATCTCCCCTATGCATAAGGTCGGAGCGAAATGCCCAACCTCGAGAATTCGAGCGTTATGCGGGAGACCTCAGGGACCAAAGCTGGCGCGGACTGATCTGCTGAGTGAGGGTGGATGGCAAAGTATTTCGGGACCGGCGCCTCCGGTGTCCTGGGCCGCGAGCTGGTCCGGCAGCTTCGGGAACGGGGCGACGTG
>CAYMQX010000422.1:0-2818 GCA_964392495.1 uncultured Anaerolineaceae bacterium | reverse complement strand
GAAAGCAAGCCCCCACCCGACCCTGCGCGCCTCCACTGCCGCGGGTATCGCCCGTTTTTTTGAGCGGTGACGAGAAGAGCCGGGCGCAGGCGGAATGCCGGGCAGCCTCAAAGGAGGATGTGCAATGGCACAAACAAGGCTAATCGCGGAAGGCGGCCAGGATCGTTCCCAGAACGGCGACGACCAGGCAACCAAGGAGCCCGGCACGCACACCCTGGAAGAGCCAGGGAGCGGCGGCAGGTTCGCGGCCGGCCAGGACGGTGGTAAAGATGGCCCCGGCAAAGCCAAGACCCAGCACCATGCCCACGGAGCGGGCGGTGGCGAGGATGCCAGAGGCGATGCCCTGACGGTTGGCAGGCGCGGCGCCCATCAGGGCGCTGTTATTGGGGGAAACAAAAAGCCCGATCCCAAGGCCCGCGACAGCGAGGGCCAGAGCGACCTGGGTGACAGGTGAGGTCCCGTTCAGGCGGGACAGAAGGAACAGCCCAACAGCCAGGAACAGCATCCCTGCGGAGGCCGGGAGGCGGGTGCCGATCCGGTCCGAGATGGAGCCGCTGATGGGCGCAAGCACAGCCATGACAAGCGGCTGGGCGCTGAGAACGAATCCCGCCTGCTCGGGGGTCATCACGCGGCCCTGGATCAAGTAGAAGGGCATCAGGAAGAGGATGCCATAGACGCAGATATAGTTCAGCACGGCACTGAGAGTCGAAACCGAGAAGACCGGGCTGCGGAAGAGGCTGAGATCGAGCATGGGGGCGGGTACGCGCAATTCAAGGCGGAGGAAGAATCCCAACAGCAGCACAGCGGCAAGCAGCAATCCCAGGATGGGAGGCGAAGCCCAACCCCAGGTGCCGCCCTGGTTGAGGGCGAGCAGGAAGGCGGTGAGGCCGGCAATGAAGAGGGCCGCTCCGGGAAGGTCGAAACGCTCGTCGCTGGTATGCCCGCCATCCCTCGGCACGAAGAGGAAGCTGAGGAGCAGGGCAAGCAGCCCCACCGGAACATTGATATAGAACACGGCGCGCCAGGTGAACCGCGTAGCCAGCAAGCCGCCGAGGGTGGGGCCGACAGTGAGGCCGAGGTAGGTCATGGTGCCCTGAAGACCCAGCGCCTGGCCGCGCTGGTGAGGGGGAAAGCTGCTGGTAAGGATGGCGGGGGAGTTGGCGGCCAGCATGGCCGCGCCCACCGCCTGAATGCCGCGGAAGAGGATCAACTGCGCGTCACTTTGGGCCAGTCCGCAGGCCGCAGAACTGAGGATGAAGATGATGAAGCCGGAAAGGAAGATGCGGCGATGGCCGTGCAGGTCGCCCAGGCGGCCAAAGGTGAGCAGGAGGCCGCCGACGACGAGCAGATAGATGATGACGACCCACTCGATCACGGCGACGGAGGTGTTCAGGTCACGGTGGAGGATGGGGAGGATGATATTGACGACGCTGCTGTCCAGGGCGGACATGAAGGTGCTGACGCCCACCGCGATGAGGACCCACCATTTGGAGGAGGAGATTTGCATGGGTTGGATTATGCACCGAATGAAGGGAGGAGGCAAGGAAGATGATTCGATTCCCCGATAGTACCCATTTTGGAACTTTACGATCCGCTGGTGGGAGCGGGGAAGACTGCTCTCATCTCCCTCCGAACTCCGAGGCACCCGCCAGAGCGAGGCCTTTGACGACGCTGGTAAAGACGTCCTGGCGCTGGACTCTCTCCGCCTGGACCAACTCCCCACCAAAGCGGGTGGATAGAACATCCTGCACGGCAGGGATGAGGGAGGAGCCGCCGGTGCGGATGACGACATCGATATCAGCCGCGCGCAGGCCGGCGGAGTGGAGGGTCTCGTCAATGCCTTCGCCGATGGAGTGCAGATGCCCGGCGATCAGGGTCTCGAAGCGGCGGCGGGTGAGGGGATCGTCGATCTCAAGGCCCTCCTGATGGAAGAGGATCCGGGCGCCGTATTCTCGGGAGAGGGCGAGCTTGGCGCCCTCGATGGCCTCAAAGAGGCTCCAGCCATAGTTATTACGGACAAGGGTCAGCAGGGCATCCAAACCGCCCCGGCCTTTTACGGCGGCAGCCTGAAGCTCGCGCAGGAAGCGCAGAGTGTCCATCTCGTTCAACAGGGGGATGGTGTACCAGGAATGGAGCTGCTCCATGATCCAGTAGGGCAGGCGGAGCTCGACGCCCGTCATGGTGGTGCCGGAATAGTCCGCGCCGAAGTATTTGAGAAGCTGCTTTTCCATGATCACCTCGTCGAAGGTGTTGCCGCCCAGGATCAGACCGCCCACGGCGAGGATGTCGCCACGGCGGTCGGGCTTGTGGATCTGCCCGGGGCCGAGACGGATCACGGAGAAATCAAGTGTGCCGCCGCCGAAATCGAAGACGAAGGCGGTCTCCTCGCGGCGCAGTTCCTCCTCGTAGGCGAGGGCCGCGCCGATCGGCTCGTACACAAAGCGGACCTCACGAAAGCCCGCCAGGCGGGCGGCCTCACGCAGTCGCGATTCGGCCAGTGCATCCTGTTTGGGGTTGGTGGAGAAATAAACAGGGCGCCCCATCACCGCGCGGTCGATCTGCTTCTCCAGCAGACGGTCGGCGCGTTCTTTTAATTGACGGAGGACCTCGGCGACCAGCGATTCGATGGTCCAGAATGCACCAAAAACATCAGTGCCTCCATACATCTCATTGGACAGGGAGGATTTCATGGCCTGAAAAAAACGACCCGGCAGATCCACGTCCGCATCGGACTGTACAAGCTCGGGGCCATAGTGGGTATCCACCAGTTTTCCGGAGGTAACGCGGCGGCGGACGATGAGCCGCCCGGTGTTCTTCT
>CAYMQX010000421.1:0-2826 GCA_964392495.1 uncultured Anaerolineaceae bacterium | reverse complement strand
GGTCGAGGACCTGGGGGTCCACATCAAAGACGGCATTGTGCGGGCTGAGAGGTTCCTCGGTCATCCATTTGGGGAGCCTGTCATCCTCTTTGGTAAAGCCCGCCCTGCGGTTGAATTCGCGCTCCATCTTGATGGTTTCACGACCCAACACCTGCAGGATGTTATCGGGCAGATCTTCCCAGCCATAGCGTGCTTTGAGGAGGCGCTTTACGACCGCATCCGGGGTGGCAGCATAACCGAAGCCCGCAAAGATACAGGCACCGATCGTATCATATCCCGCCATGTTAAGCTGCGCTGTCAGGGAGGGGTCCTTCTGGACGGATGGATCGAGGTGATTGACCTTGGCGCGTATGGTCAAGCCGGCAGTATGGTCCGCGCCCTGCGGAGTGGTTGCGTAGGTCACGCCTGTCCCCTTGATCGCCCGCGGCTCGTAGGCCGACATCGCCTGGCGCTTAACGACCGGCACGCGCTCGACGCCGTATTTCTCGCCGGCAGCCGCCGCCCCATCGCCCAGGACGCGCCCGGTTTCGCTCCCGCTGCGAATCTCACCGATGAGCGCCATGGCGGCTTCCCCGTCCCCCCACTGCATCAGGCCCGCCTCAGCTGCGACGCCAAGCGCAGCGCCTATCTCGATGGAATCCAATCCCAGGTCATTCACCTGCCAGTTCATGCGCGCAATCGTATCGAGCGAGTCGATCCCCAGATTGGAGCCCATCAGGCCGATGGTTTCATATTCCAAGGGAGAGACGATCATTTTTCCGTCTTCGCCGCCGAAGATATTGGAGCATTTGATGGTACAACCTGCCATACAGGCGTGGGAGGGGTCCGAAGGCTTTCCACGCTCCAGGATGAAATCGCGCAGTGTCTCGCCGCTGATGGCTTCCACTTCATCGAAGTGACCGGAGGAGAAATTCCGGGTTGGCAGTGCGCCAAAGCCATCGCACATGTGCGCCATGGCGGCCGTCCCGTAATCACGGTAGGTAATGGACTGCGGATGCTCCATGACAGCTTTGGTGTAATCCTTCTGGGCAGCTTTGAAGGCTTCAGGGTCTGCGATGGAGGGCCTTTGCCCACCGGTATTGTCGAAAACAATGGCCTTCAGTCCTTTGGAGCCCATAACCGCTCCCAGGCCGCCGCGGGCGGCAATGCGTGAGGGAACCCGGTCCTTGTCAAGGTTTTGGATCCCCGCCGCCTGCATCTGCATCTCGCCACCCGGGCCGATGAGGGCGATGGCGACACGATCTCCGAATCTTTCCACCAGACGGGAGGCGGCTTCATATACGCCCAGCCCCTCCAGGCCGCCCGCTCTTTCCCAATTCGCTCCCTGCAGCGAAAGGTGCAGGATCCAAAAACCAGGTTCTTGAGGCTGGCCCTCGAGGATCAAGGCATGGATACCCAGATAGGTCATATGCAGGCCGGTTCGCCCACCTGCGTTGGATTCCTTGATCCCGCGCGTCAACGGAGATTTGCCTCCCACCGAGATCCGGTCCGTGGATGAAAGCATGTGTCCCACCAGGAGACCCGGGGCGAAGATCAGCTTGTTGCCGGGGCCCAGGGGATCACAGGCCGGGTCCACCTCATCCAGCAGGATGCGCGCCAAGAGCCCTCTGCCCCCCAACCTCTGCCAGGTGACGGGGATGGGTTCTTTTTTTAACCCCTGTGTGCGGACATTTACTCTCCAGACCTCCATCCGGGGCCTCCAGACAACACTCGGCTTTCTAGGAGAACAATGATACTACCGCTTCACGGAAGATCCCTGTATGGTAGTCCACATCCTCGGAGGTAGTCTCCGCTGAGATAAGGGCCATATTATGGAAGGGCGTGAGCAGGATGCCGCGATTGAGAGCAAAGAGATGCATATACCGGTCAAGTTCAGGGTCAATGGCGGCATGAGCTTCTCCACCGTTGCGCGGCGGAACAGGGCGGAACCAATACTCCGAACGGCTGCCCAATCGCTTTACGATCCACGGCAGGTCGAACTCACGGATAACCGTCTCAACGCCCGTGGTGAAGCGCTCTTGCAGGGCAATTGCACGGGAATAAAACTCCGCCGTCAGTACATTTTGCAATGTGGCTTTCATCACCGAGATCGATAGTGCATTGCCGGCCAGAGTTCCTCCGATGCCGCCCACATCCGCATCCTCGAGCACCAGTTTGCGCTCAAAAGCCTCTGCGACCTCTTGACTGAATCCATAGACCGCCGCAGGAACGCCTGCGGCCAGAGGCTTGCCGATGGTCAGGAAATCAGGCTCCAGGCCCTGTTCAGCCGTATATCCGCCGGGACCGGCGCAAATGGTATGCGTCTCATCAATAATCAGGTACGTGCCGTGACGGCGGGTGAGTTCGCGCAGCGCCGCATGGTAGCCCGGTTCAGGATGGATGATGTCGATATTTGTCATGACCGGTTCGGCCAGAACGGCAGCCACATCGCCTGCCGAGAGGGCCGTTTCCAGCGCAGCGACATCATTGAATTCGATGACTTTGGTTGTCAGCAGAGGGTCGATCTGCGGACCCAGATTATTTGCACGCGAGGCGGGTGTGCCATCCTCATCCAGGGTGATGAAAGTCTCATCCACCGTTCCATGATAACAATAGTTGAAGACCAGGACCTTGGGGCGGCCAGTGAGCATCCGCGCCATCCGCAGGGCGAACCGGTTGGCGTCCGTGGCGGAGAGCGTGAACTGCCAGTACGGCAGGCCGAAGCGCCGCTGGAGCTCCTCTCCCACCCAGATCACATCCTCGTACGGGAGCATGAGGGTCAGGCCCTTCCCGGACTGCTCATGGATGGCCTGTACTGCGGCCTCCGGTGAATGGCCAGTCATTGCC
>CAYMQX010000420.1:0-2833 GCA_964392495.1 uncultured Anaerolineaceae bacterium | reverse complement strand
CTTGCGAGTCCGAAGGACTTTCTTACAGGCTGAGGCGGGGATTTATCCCCCGCCGGTGCCCCTCCGTCTTCAAGAGTCAGCCCCGGAATCCCCACCCTTTGCCCTACTCCTCTCCTCTTGACAAATTAGAATATTTGTTCTATATTATACCCGTGACGAAACCGTCCGTGGACGTTTTGACCTGTTCCTCCCTATCTGGGAAACTTGAGTCTCTGAAGCGGACATTGTCCCCGAAGCAGAGTGGAGGGGACATCGTCCCCGAAGCGAAGCGGACATTGTCC
Source organism: uncultured Anaerolineaceae bacterium (assembly GCA_964392495.1). GTDB lineage: Bacteria > Chloroflexota > Anaerolineae > Anaerolineales > Villigracilaceae > JACPVF01. Next base: position 2,552 of record CAYMQX010000420.1, on the reverse strand, counting down.
CCGAAGCAGAGTGGAGGGGGCTTGTTTTTAGGAAATTACTTGATCGGGCATCTCATCCCGGAGTTTCAGCGGGGATATTTTGGGGCAGTATTGAATTATTCAAATCTTTCCAGATCGCCCCTCCCCGGCAGGATCGGTCTCCTGGCAATCAGGCATATCCCGCTCCTTTTATGCCTTTTTTCACTTGACCCACTCCCCCTCCCGTTCTACAATCTGGATGCGGGGAGGTATGTTCCCGCGCACCTCTTCCTCGAAACACGGAGAACCCCATGCCCGACTACCTATTCCGCGGCAAGCTCGCCGAACTCGACCCCGAAGTCCATGAGCTCACCCAGATCGAATCCGAGCGCCAGGCCCGCAAGCTGATCCTGATCGCCTCCGAGACCTCCGCCCCCATGGCGGTGCGCGAGGCGCTTTCCTCCTCCTTCCAGAACCTGTACGCCGAGGGCTATCCCGACGAGGACACCCGCTGGATGTCGGAGGAGGACATCCTGGATTACCCCGCGCGGCTGGCGCACTACCGCCGGGCGGGCGACCCGCGCTACTACAAGGGCGTGGAATACGCCGACGCCGTGGAAGCGCTGGCCCGCCGCCGCGCCGCCCAGGCCTTCGCCGCCAACGGCTTCACCGCTGACCAGATCTACGTGAACGTGCAGGCGCTCTCCGGCGCGCCCGCCAACAACGCCGTCTACCAGGCCCTGCTCAACCTGGGCGATACGGTCATGGGCCTCAACCTGCTGCACGGCGGGCACCTCTCGCACGGCTCCTCCGTGAACCGCTCCGGAAAGTGGTTCAACGCGGTGCATTACACCGTGGACGCCAACGAGCGGCTGGACTACGACCAGATCCGCCAGAAGGCCCTGGAGACCAAACCCAAACTCCTCATCGCGGGCTACTCCTCCTATTCCTGGGTGCCGGATTGGAAGAAGTTCCGCACCATCGCCGACGAGGTGGGCGCCTACCTGCTGGCCGACATCTCCCACATCGGCGGGATGGTGGCCGCGGGCGTGGTGCCCTCGCCCATCGGCATCGCCCACGTGGTCATGTCCACCACCCACAAGAGCCTGGACGGCCCGCGCGGCGCGGTACTGCTCACCACTGAGGCGGCCATCGCCAAAAAGCTCGACAAGGCCGTCTTCCCCGGCGAGCAGGGCGGCCCGCATGTGAACGTCTTTGCCGCCCTCGCCCTCACCTTCAAGCTGGCGCGCACCCCGCAGTTCAAGAAGCTGCAGGCGCAGACGCTGCTCAACGCACGCGCCATGGCAGACCAGTTCCAGAAGCGCGGCCTGCGCGTGCCCTTCGGCGGCACCGACACCCACCTCGTCAACCTGGACGTGACCACGATCAAATCCGGCGAGGGCGTGGCGCTCTCCGGCGACCAGGCGGCGCGCATCCTCGACCTGGCCGGGATCGTCGTCAATCGCAACACCATCCCCGGCGACAAGAACTCGCAGGACCCCAGTGGCCTGCGCCTGGGGACTCCCTGGATCACGCAGCGCGGCTTCAACGAAAAGACCACTCGCGAGCTGACCGATATTATGGCCGATATCCTGCTGGCCTGCGCCCCGCACTCGGTGGACACCCCGCACAAGGGCCGCCAGCGCCGCGCCAAGATCGACTTCAACACCTTCAACGAGGCCAAGCTCAAGGTCCGCAGGCTGGCCGCCAAAGCCGGGATCGACTTCAAATACAGGGAACACGGCTACCCTCATTTCTATTACATTGACGACAAGTCCGTCTCGGGCGCCTTCGAGCTGACCGGACCGCGCGTCCGCCAGATGCTGGACTACGCCTCCTCGCTCGACCTCACCGCCCTCAAGAAGGGTATGACCGGCACAGGGACCATCGCCACCCCCAAAGCCAGCGTGAAATGCAGCCTGACCTGCACCCGGGAGGGCCGCTACATCCTGCAGGTCCCGGTGGGGAAGGCGGGGTTGGTCGGCACCTGGCTGCGCGACCTCTCGGATGCCTATACCTCCTTCAAACTGCACGGCTCGAAGGACTTCGACCCGGCGCGTCTGCCCGGGCCGACCCTCGTCAGCGGGCTGAAGAAGGCCCCGGTCGTCGAAGCCGCGGCGTTCAAGCCCCAGCCCAAGCCCTGGTACATCGGCATCCAGCCGGAGGAGCCGGGGAAGAGCGCCCTGCCCGCCTTTGCATGGACCGAGCCGCCGGAAGGGGAGCCTCGCTTCACCCGCCTGCACGAGACCCACCGCAGCCTGGGCGCCAGGATGGTGCCTTTCGCCGGTTGGGACATGCCCGTCTGGTACACCTCGGTGGTGGAGGAGCATCTTGCCACGCGGCAGGCGGCGGGACTGTTCGATGTCTCACACATGGGCGTCTATGAGGTGCGCGGGCGGGATGCCGCCTCCTTCCTCGACACGATCTGCGCCAACGATGTGGGCGGCCTGCGGCCTGGCGAGAGCCTGTATTCGCAGTTCCTCACACCCGAGGCCGATGTGATCGACGACACTCTCGTGTACCGCCGCGGGAGCGACAGGTTCCTGGTGGTGGTCAACGCCTCCAACGACGACAAGGACCGCACCTGGTTCGAG
>CAYMQX010000419.1:0-2849 GCA_964392495.1 uncultured Anaerolineaceae bacterium | reverse complement strand
TGATCTCCAATTGCCTGCGCCATTGCCATAGATTCTTCATAGAAGGCAATCGCTGCCCTGTGATCCCCTAAGTCAGCATGCGCCTTGCCCAAATTACCTATGGCAGCCTCTATGCCGCGACGGTAGTCAATTCTACGTACAATTTCTAGTTGCTGTTCATAAAACTCAATAGCCTTGCGTGCATCGCCGAGAGCGGCATGGGCCTCGCCCAGGTTCCCAAGGGCGGCAGCTTCGCTTCTCCAGTTCCCAAAATCCTTGGCAATCGCAACGGCATGTTCATAACATTGGATTGCTTGAGGAACATTTCCCAAATCTCTGTAGGTGATTCCCAAATTGCTTAGAGCTATCCCTTCGCCGCGGCGGTCGCCGAGTTCGACCAGGATAGACACCTGTTTTTGATAAAGATCCAAAGCACGTTCGTGATTAGTCATCTCACTATGGGTAAGTCCTAAATTACCAATCGCCGCTGCTTCACGTCGCCGATCTCCAGTTTCCCTCGTGAGTTCCAAAACATGCTCAAATATTGTTAATGCCTTTTGAATGTTGCTTAAGGCTATGTAGGCCATGCCCAAACTATTGAGCGCAGTTGCTTCAGCCTGTTTATCGCCAATCATCTGAGTGACAATCAAGGCCTGATCAAGCCAGCTTATATACTCCTGTGGATGAAGGCGCAGATCCAGCACGTGTGTCGAGGCCAAAACAGTGCCTTTATACAATTCTGCAACTTCTTTTTCGTCGCGAATGTGTTCTAAAGCCCAAGCCTTCGCACTAAAGATATTGGCTTCCTCATCATCGAACAATCGCAATGCTTGGTCTATTCGCTCACCCCCTTGTTGATACAAGGACTCAGCTACGGGTAACAAGCCCAAGTAAAATAGAGCGTGGCGATAACAAGCTACATGCTGTTTGGGGTTCAAAGGATTGCTTCTATAGGATGTGTGGATTTGCCTTCCCAAATGGCCCATGAGAGATCAGAACAATGTTTTAGAGAAGTATTGCTAATTATAGTCGCGCCGGGTGGTATTCATAAGTTGTATTGTCACTTGCCTTAAAAACGAGCTTCCATCTTCGCTGCCATGATCAAGATCGATTCGCTTTCCTCTTCTCCAATTTTGTCTGCAGTTGCTATGGAAGCAAGTGGTCGAAGCCGTTTTGTCTTAGGTAATCGATGATGGCCTGTTCTGGAATACGGTATGTGCGATTACCCAGCCTAATGGCGGGAATCTTGTTGTCGGAGATCCATCGGTAGATAGTCTTTGTACTGACTTTGGCCCAGCTCGCAACCTCTTGAATAGTCAATAAATTCATATGCTGGAGTTCACTTGTTCGAAATTTTTTGTTGACCATAAATAATTCTCCCCGCCAGTTAAACGCAACTGGCGCTTAGTGATTTTTTCACTAAGCGCCAGTAAGTTACTTCGGGGGTAACTAGTTACGCGTTGCGGCCCCGACGGGATTCGAACCCGCGATCTCGGCCTTGACAGGGCCGCATGTTAAACCGCTACACCACGGGACCAGTTTTTATCAAGCGGGCAGTAGTTTATCATACCCCCGCAAGGGTGTCAATACGCCCAGGCCGGATAGAGGGCAGGATCGGTGGGTGTGAGTCCTGAGGGATCATGAACATATACCCAGTCGCCCTCCGCAGCCCAGTTGAAGAGCCAGTGCGCATCACCAACCGAGAGATTTACACAGCCGTGGGATTGAGGATAGCCGAACCTCGTCCGCCAGTAAGCACCGTGCAAAGCCCTGGCCCCATCGAAATACATCGTCCAGGGAACGCTTTCAAGATAATAGAAATCCGACGGATCGCTGTTGCGCATCGTCTCCGCCTCGATCTTCTTAATAATCTGGAAGGTTCCGGGCCGTGTCCAGAAGGGTTCCATCCCGCTGGCGATCACTGTGGCAAAGACAAGCCGGGAATTCTCATACACAGCCAAGGTCTGCTCGCTCAGGTCTACATCGATCCAACGCCCGGTCGTCACACCCTCGGGAGGGTTGGTATTTATATTTACTTGTGCTACTTTGCGGGCTTCCAGCCACTGATCCGGACCGATTAAATTCCAATTGGTTTCTTCGACGTTCAGCGTCTCAAAGATTTGCACAACCTGGAATGGAAAGATTTGTTGACCGGTATCGGGCGTATTGTAGCCAGGCCCCGCCTTGACTGGCAGTTGCTCGAAGGCCCAACCGAAGGAATTACGCGGGGTACGGCTGAATTCCAGTCCCTGAAAAGCAGAGATTTCGCCTACGCGCGCGCCCTTTCCCGGGATCCAGCCGCCGTTTTGCAGGAGGTAATAAATCCCTGTGGCGGTATCCGCGCGATCCACATATGAAATATAAACAAAGCCGGGTGGAAAGGATTGGCCTCCAGAGCCAGTTTCACCGGGGGCGCTGTATACAGGAACTGTGGCTTTGTCGTCAAGGTGGAAGTAGTGGAATGGGAGCTGTACCAGGGAGGGATCCGGATGAAGAGATGGAAGCGGGCGCGGAGGATAAGCGAGCCCTCGGCGGGCCAGGTCGGTAAGATAGGCGGATGGCCCCAATGGGAGGCAGTCATCCGGCGGGAAAAGATACACACCAGGACTGCAAACGACCGCACCGCTTCCGGATTCGGGAGGGAAGGAATCCTGAGCCTGAACGGATACGGCCGGAAACATGGTCGAAACGGTCATCATGACGTACAGAAAGAGCGAAAATCTTCTCATTAATCCTCAATTTGTCCGAAGATTATAGCATGAGGAGATTTCCTCCCCTCGGACCAGGCAGTGCGCGCTTTCCTTTTTGCAAGGGTGCTTTCTTGACACAACTGTACCCCTGTGCTAAATTTATCGCATCTTTAAGGTATT
>CAYMQX010000418.1:0-2849 GCA_964392495.1 uncultured Anaerolineaceae bacterium | reverse complement strand
AACCCACGATATCTTGCTTGGGAAGCAAGCGTTCTACCACTGAACTACACCCGCGAAGTGAGGGGATTATAGTCAGCCGGAGAGGTCGTGTCAAGTGACGTGGAGCGATGCCACTATGTCAAGATTTGAAAAAGCGAAGAATGGCAGGGCAATGGTCACGGGTCAACGCTCGCGGTACAAGAGCTTTTGCAATAAGCCAGATAACGCCGGGGCGGCATCTCCCTTCGGAGAGGCTTCTTCAAGGCTCTCCGTTGCTAGAGCCGTCCACCGACGAGACTCGATATGCGCATAGTCAAATGCGCCATCATCTTTTAGCATTTGGGCAAGCTCTCTGACCTCTTCAGGCTTTATTGGGCCTTTTTTCCAGCGGTCGGCAAAGCCCCTTCCTTCTTTCAAGCCATATAGTACAGGTAGGGACTTTTTTCCTTCCACGAGGTCGCTTACGGCTGATTTACCTGTAAAGCCCTCATTTCCCCAGACACCCAGGATGTCATCCTGCACCTGGAAGGCCATTCCCAGTGCATATCCGAATGAGGCATAGGCACGACGGGTCTCTTGGGATGCACCTCCCAGGAGGGACCCGATGGAACAGCAAGCCTGCAAAAGAGCCGCTGTCTTTCCTGCAATCATTTCCTGATAATCTGTGAGTGGAACATCCAGCCGATCCTCAAAGCTCATATCCAAAAACTGACCGCAGGTCAGGTTCAAGCAGGTGGAATGCAGAATCCTGGCAGCCTCGAGCGTCACAGCAGGGGAGTGATGCTTTGAAAGATCCAGGATTGCCTGATTTGCAAGAACGAATAAGGCATCGCCGGCATTGATGGCCATCGGGATGCCCCATTTGCCCCACAAGGCAGGACGACCGCGGCGGATAGGGGAGTTATCCTCAATGTCGTCGTGTGCCAGGCTGAAGTTATGAACAAGCTCGACGGCTGCGGCTGCGGGCAACGCAGCTTCCAGGGGAAGGCTGGTGCCGCTGGCCAGAAACGAGAGGCAGAGTAGTTGGGGGCGGATTAGCTTGCCTGTGGCATCAAGTCCCGCCCCTTGGCCTGACCAACCCATATGATAGGTTAGCATTTGATGGAATTCTGCGGTTATGGGATGGTCCAGGCGGGCAACCTGACGCCTTAACTCGGCTTCGATCTGAGGGGTAAGATCCAGCATTAGACGATACTCCCAAGAATTTCCAGGCGCTCCAATTCCGCTGCCAACTGAGGTGGACTTTGAAAATGAATACAGGAAAAGCCGAGGGAAGCGGCAGACGCGATGTTGGCCGGAGAATCATCAATAAAAAGGCACTCCCGAGCCTGCTTATGGAATCTGGTGAGGGCCATTCTAAAGATCAGCGGATCGGGTTTCGCAGTCCCGACTTCACCCGAGATCATGTAATCATCCAGAAGGCTGAAGAAACCATATTTTACAAGGGTGCGCGGGAAGGTCTCCATCGACCAGTTGCTGAGACCAAAAACGGCATAACCCGCCTTTTTAATCCTGCGAAGGATCTCAAGGCTGCCCTCGATAGGTCCGCTCAGGGATTCCTCCCAATGCTCATGGTAAGCACGTATCAAACCGGCGTACTGGGGAAAACGTGCGCTCAATTCTCGTACGCCTACGCTGAATGATCGACCACAATCCTGTTGCATATTCCATGCAGGAAAGTCAATCTCTTTGAGGAAGGCCTCCATCGCAGCCGGAGCATGAAAGAAGCGGCGATACAGGTGGCGAGGATTCCAATCGATCAGAACACCGCCAAAATCAAAAATTACAGTGTTGATGATATGCATTTGGTAGAGGGAATCAGAGTCTTATGAATTTGCTTCCGACAGCTTGTCGCGGGTTAGATCATGAAGCGTTGACGCTCCCACGGCGAACATGGCCACCCTTAATTGCTGGGTTATCAGCCTCCCGACTTCAACGACCCGCTCGCTTGAGATTGCAGCCGCCTTAAGGAAGTTTCCAGCCATGCCTGCAATCGAGGCCCCCAGCGCGAGGGATTTGGCAATGTCCAACCCATCCTGGAGACCACCGCTTGCAAAAATCTCGATTCTTGCATCCGCCCGCCGGACGTTCATGATCGAATCGGCGGTGGGGATACCCCAGCCTACAAAAGCGGCGGCAAGCTCGCGAGTGAACTCATTGGGGGCGCGATGCATCTCCACCTGGGACCAACTGGTCCCCCCTGCGCCAGCGACGTCAATCGCAGAAACGCCACAATCGATCAACAGGCGGGCTGTCTCAACCGAGATTCCCCAGCCTACCTCCTTGGCGATAACGGGAATCTCCAGTTTTTCACAGACCTCTTCAATCCTGGCAGCCAATCCCGCGAAATTTGTGTTTCCACCGGGCTGTACAGCCTCTTGAAGCGGATTGAGGTGAAGGTACAAGGCATCCGCCTCAATCATTTCCACGGCACGGCGGCATTCATCCAGACCGAAACCGTTGTTCAATTGGATGGCTCCCAGGTTTGCAAACAAGGGGATATCCGATGCAAACCTGCGCACCCGGAATGTGGAGACCTGCTCAGGATGCTCAAGAGCAGCCCGTTGGGAGCCCACCCCCATGGCGAAACCCAGCTCCTGGGCAGCCTCGGCCAGCCGCTGGTTAATGGGACCAGCATCCCGGGTTCCACCGGTCATTGAACTGATCAGAATGGGGGCAGCCAGCCTCCGGCCAAAGAGGTTCCGGGAGGAATCCACCTCATGGAGGTCGACTTCCGGTAAGGCCTGGTGAATAAATTGATAGCGTTCCAGACCCGTCAATAGGGAGGACCGCACATCCTTTTCCAGGTTAATTCGGATATGGTCGTCTTTCCGGTCGGTTATAGGCGCAACTTTTGACATGAGACCGTG
>CAYMQX010000417.1:0-2849 GCA_964392495.1 uncultured Anaerolineaceae bacterium | reverse complement strand
TCCGACATCGGCGGTGTGTGGACCGAGTGGTCCACTGGGCGGTAATCGGACATCGGCGGTGTATGGAACGCCCGGTCCACAGGCTTGTAGTCGGACATCGGCGGAGTGTGGAAGGACAGATCTGCTGCATCTCCGCTTCCGGTGCTCCGGGCAGCCGTTCCCTTGATGGCGAAGGCCATCGCGGTTGTCAGCAGGAGGATGGTGATCAGGTTGAGATATTGACGGGCTTTCATTTCGGTCTCCTTCTTGAATTGGTTGAACTGCCCAAAGTCTACAACCTGGCTGTTTGCGAAACTTGACATTTTTCCCCGAAAATTCCACAATCCCGCGGGTCTCCGTTATACTTGTGGGGACGAAATGGACACACGGGCAGATCCCGGAGGAAGGATTTGGACCGTACCGCGATTACCCCCGATCAGTTCTCTACACTCGGCGAATTACTCAAATTCCTGCGCAGGCGCGCCGGGCTCACCCAGCGCGAGCTCTCCATGGCCGTGGGCTATAGCGATGCCCAGATCAGCCGTATCGAAAAGGGTGAGCGCATCCCCGATGCAGCCACCCTGCAGGCTCTCTTTGTCCCTGCCTTGGATCTTGATCGGGACCCTGGCTGGGTCTCCAGGCTGCTGGAGCTTGCTGCCGGCGCGCGACATCCGGATTCTTCCGGGTCTGCACAATCAACCCCCCCGAACAATCTGCCTGTCTCGTTGACCGCGTTTATTGGCCGTGATAAAGAGCAGCAGGAGCTTGGCGAATTGCTTGATGCCAACCGCTTGGTGACTCTTTTGGGACCCGGCGGTATTGGAAAGACGCGCTTGTCATTAAAGGTCGGTGAAAGGGAAATGGGAAACTTTCCCGATGGCGTCTGGCTGGTGGAACTTGCGCCCCTGGGTGACTCTGAGGTCTTATTGCAGACCCTTGCTGCCGTCTTGGACATCTCCACTCAGGCGCCTGTGCCAACCGGCAGTGTGCTGGTCAATTTCTTGCGCACCAGAAAAATTCTCCTGATTCTCGATAACTGCGAGCACCTTCTGGATGCCTGCGCTCAAACCGCCGACATGCTCTTAAAGGCCTGTCCCCACTTGAAGATTCTCTCCACCAGCCGCCAGGCGCTGGGCATCCCGGGCGAGATCCAGTACCGGGTCCCTCCGCTTGGTCTGCCGGGCCCGCGGGAATCATTGCCGCGCCTCCAGGGATACGAGGCCGCGCGCCTTTTTGTGGAGCGGGCTCGGCTCGCCCGCCCCGATTTCAACTTGAACGCCGGGAATGCCCCCGCGATTGCCCGGATTTGTTCCAGCCTGGACGGCATCCCCCTGGCCATCGAACTGGCCGCAGCGCGCCTCAATGTGTTTTCCCCGCAGGAGATCGCTGTGCGCCTCGAAGGGAGCATCAGCCTGCTCACAGGCGGAAGCCGGACCGCGCAGCCTCATCAGCAGACCCTGCGCGCCTCGATCGATTGGAGTTGGGGGCTCCTTTCGGAGGGTGAACGTTCCTTGATGCGCCGCCTGGCTGTGTTTGTCGGTGGTTGGACTCTGGAGGCTGCCGAGGCGGTTTGCAGCGCCGAGGACATTCCATCCATGGATCTCCTGGAGTCGCTTGGTCAACTGGTGGCGAAATCCATTGTGATTGTTGACCGGTCGGGTGACGCGACACGCTATGCCTTTCACGAAACCTTGCGACAATATGCCCGTGAAAAACTTGTTGGATCGGGTGAAATTCAGAAGATCGTCTCCCGGCATCTGCATTATTTTTTGAAGCTCTCCGAAGAGGCGGAACCCGCCCTCCATGGCCCTCAACAGGTGGAATGGTTCGACCGGTTGAAACTGGAGCGTGATAACTTTCGGGCTGCCCTGGAATTTGCCCTTTCGGCTGACCCGGAGGCCGGATTGTATCTCTCGGCCAGATTATTTGGCTATTGGATTTATTTTGACATGCGGGAAGGTCTGCGTTGGCTGACCGCGCTTCTGGAAAGTCCGGAATCGACTTCCTATCCGCTTGCGCGTGCCGCGGCTTTGCAAGCCCAGGGCAGCATCTACTGGCATTCCCAGCAGTTTGAGGCCGCGGGCGCCATTTTCGAGGAATGTATTGCCCTTTCCCGCCGCTTCGGTGACCGGCGGGCGGAGATTGACGCCCTGCTTGCAATGGCGGGTGTCATGCAATTCGTAAAAGGTATGAAGGAAAGCAACGAATATCGCATGTATGCCTTGGATCTGGCTGAATCGATCGGCGATCTGTGGCGTCAGGCGGTGGCCCACGAGGTGTTGGGTTGGGATCAGCGGCATCCGGGCCAGTCGCGTGCTCATTGGGAGGAGGCCACCCTCCTTTTTCGCCAGTTGGGCGATTGGCGCAATCTGGAGCGCACGCTGGCAATTCATGGTTTTACAGCCCTTTCGGGTGGTGATATGGCTGCCGGTCAGATCCTCCTGGATGAGGCTCTGGAAGTAAATCAGCGCACCCGCGACAGGCGCAGCATGGAATTCATCCTTACCGGTAAAAGCCTGCTGGCCTTGAGGCATGGCGAATTCAAGCAAGCCCGCGCCTTGCTTCAGGAAAACATTGATATCCTTGAGGAGATTGGGAACCGGATGGGCTGGCTTTGGGCGCGTGCCCGCCTTGGATATGTTGCCTTCCGCAGTGGGAATTCACTCGAGGCGCATCAGATCCTTTCTGAAGTCATCGAAGCCTTCCAATTGGTTCGCAACAAGAGCGGCCTTGCCTATGCCCTGGATAAGATGGCAGCCCTCTTCATTGTGGAGGAAAAATTCGAGTCTGCCGCGTGGCTGATCGGTTGGTCTGATGCAGCCCGCGATGAAGTGGGCGATCCCCGCCCGGGAATTGAACAGGAGGATGTC
>CAYMQX010000416.1:0-2851 GCA_964392495.1 uncultured Anaerolineaceae bacterium | reverse complement strand
ATTAGTTCGCGATATAGGTGACTTTGCACTCGCGGCGGTCGGTCTGCAGGCGCAGGACGTTCTCGGGGAGTTCCTCCAGCCCGATCTTCTTGGTGCTCATCGGGGTCATATCCATGCCGGAGGCCATGCAGTCGATGACGCGCGGGAAGTTGCCGTGTCCGGAGTGTCCCTGTGCGCCCACGATGCGCGCCTTGCGGACCTGAAGCACCTCCCCGGCGACGGGCATACGGGCCTCGGCGCGGGCGGTCACCACCACGGTGCTGAGGAGGGTGCGGCCCTCCCAGATGACGCGCTCGATGCCCGGATAGACGACCTCCGGCAGGCCGGTGGCTTCCATGAACATATCCGCGCCCATGCCTTCGGTGATCTCCAGCACCCGGTCGGCGAAATCCTCCTTGGAGGGGTCCACATGGTAATCCGCGCCCAGGGCGAGGGCCATTTGGGCGCGTTCCTTCTGGGTCTCGGAGATGATCACCTTGGAGGCGCCGGCGCGCTTGAGGATGGCGCAGGCGGCGATGCCCACCGGTCCGGCGCCGAGGATCACGGCGCGGTCGCCCGGCCGGATGCCTCCGCCGCGCTCGATGACCGCATTGTAGGCCACCGAGGTGGGCTCCACGAGGCTGCCCGCCACGAAGATATCGTCGCCTTTATAGCGCTCACGCAGCGGCTCCAGGCTCCAGAGGGTGCGCGCCGGGAGCTTGATGTAGCGCGTGTAGGCGCCGTTCACATTAAAGCCCACCTCGTCCAGCTGCTCGCAGTGGTTGGGCTGGCCGTCGGCGCAGGGTTTGCACTGCCCGCACCACAGCATTTCCTCGGAGGTGACGGGTTCGCCCCCCTTGAAGGGCTTGTTGGTGCGCTTGTCACGGGCCTTGCTCCCCGCCTCCACGACCACACCCGAGAACTCATGCCCCAGGATGCTCGGAAAGCCGGTCAGGCCGGGATAGAAGATATAGCCGTCCTGCTCGCGCTGCGACATATGCACATCCGAGCCGCAGATGCCGCAGGCCTTGACCTCCAGCACCACCTCCTCCGGACCCGGGGTGGGGATCTCGTACTCGCGGATCTCGAAGCGCGGGTTGCGCCATACCTGGCTGCCCAGGTAGGTCTGGCGGCCTTCGATGTCCTTGGCCCCGAGCTTGAACCCCGGCTTGGGGTCCCAATCGGCGATCAGGGTGACGCCTGGCATTTTGCCTGTCATCATTGAATCTCCTTATGTGGTTGGATCGTTGGAATACCCTTACACTTCCGTCCCCTGGCCGATGCGCGGGATGCTGTACACGCTCTTCCAGCCCTTGCTGAGCGGCTCGCGCAGGTAGGGTTCCATTTCCTTCCCGGTCCGCAGGGTCACCTCCTCCACCGGCGGGACGCTCCCGGCGGGGAAGGCCTCCAGCACATCGTCATGCCAGAGGGTCAGGTACTTGAGGATGGCGGCCATGGGGCGCTTGGCCTTCTGGGCTGCGCCGGAGCGGGCCTTGCCCACCACGCCCTCGGGTGTGGCGGCGATCTCAATGGCGAAGTGGCCCTCGCCCTCGGACCAGCGGCTGGGGCGCCCGTACGGATCCACGGACTTGTCGAAGTGACCCTCGGGCAGGTAGGCCTTGCCCTCGGTGTCCACCGCATGGTCCATGTCCACCATGTCGGGGTGCAGCAGCAGGCCCAGGGAGGTCTCGGACTCATCCGCGTGGACGAAATTGGTGCCCATTTTGCCGCCGCGCTCCACCGGGCGGAAGAACTCGCGCACGCCGCGGTGCCAGTCAATGACCCGGAAGATGCCGGGGAGCTGGTAGCGCTTCTGGAATTCCTGGATGGCCGATTCGAGCATCCACAACTGCCCGTGGTTGTTGATGATGAGCTGCTTGCGGAAGCCGTCGTTCCACAGGCCCAGCATCACGTCGATCATCATCTCGCGCACCACGTGCTCGCGGACGATCACGGTGCCGGGCATGCCCACGTGGTGATAGGGATGTCCGCCGTAGTTGAGGGGCGGCAGGGCAAGGTTCACGGGCGCGCCGCGCCGGGCGGTGTAGCGCCGCACGCCCTCGCAGATGGCGCTCACGTAGAGGGTATCGGAGGCGCTTGGCAGGTGCGCGCCGTGCAGCTCGGTGCAGCCCACGGGGATGAAGACGATGTCGTTCTTCCTGCGGTTGGCCTCCACCTGCCAGCGCGTCGTGGTCTGGATGTATGAACCGGATTTGCCCCATTCGATGGGGGAGGGGATGCCGTACTCCGCCAGGATGGCGTCGATCTGCTCATCGCTTGCCTCCCAGACTTCCTTCTTCAGGCGGCCAACCGCGTTGTCCTCGAAGAACAGGTCGGGCTGGCTGGTGGCAAGAAAACCCTTGGGTGTGGTCTTGTCCAGCATGTTATTACTCCTTTTGTGGGTCAACTGATCTCACTGATCCGGACGGGACGATTCTCAAGCATGGACCTGTTGGCGGCCATGGCAAGCACGACCGCCATGCGCCCGTCGTGTCCGGTGGTGGGGGTGGGCGTGTCGTCGCGGACCGCCTCGATGAACTGGCGGACCTCATCTACATAGCAGGGGGCGAAGCGCTGCATGAAGAAGTTTTCCAGGCGGGCCGAGTGGAAGCCCTCCCGGTTGCCCTTCTGGATGGTGGTTTCCGGGACGTTCTCGGCCATCGCCACGCCCTCCGAGCAGAAGACCTCCAGGCGCTGGTCGTAGCCGAAAACGGAATTGCGGCTGTTGTCTATGGCGCCCAGGGTCCCATCCGCGAAGCGCAGGCTGATCACGGCGCTGTCAATATCGTGGGTCTCTTCCAGCTCCGGCGAGCACAGCAGGGCGCCCCTGGCATACAGTTCCTCCACTTCGCCCAGCTGGAAGCGGGCCATG
>CAYMQX010000415.1:0-2860 GCA_964392495.1 uncultured Anaerolineaceae bacterium | reverse complement strand
GCCCAGTTCGCCTACGGCCCGCCCGTGGAGAACGGCTTTTACTACGACTTCGACCTGCCCCGCAACCTCACGCCCGAGGACCTGCAGCAGATCGAGAAGCGCATGCGGCAGATCATTGCGGGAAAATTTGATTTTAAGAAGACGGTCGTATCTGCCGAGGAAGCCCGCCGCATTTTCGCCGATCAACCCTACAAGCTGGAGTTGATCGAGGGCCTGGAGAAGGGCGGGCTGGATGAATATGGCAACCCGCTGGACGTGAAACCCGAGATCTCCATTTACCAGCAGGACAGCTTTGTGGACCTGTGCCGCGGACCGCACGTTGAGAACACGCGCCAAATCAAGCCGGACGCCGTCAAGTTGATGAATGTGGCGGGCGCCTACTGGCGCGGGGACGAGAAAAACAAGATGCTCCAGCGCATCTACGGAACGGCCTGGGAGAACGCCCAGCAGCTCAAGGATTACCTGCACATGCTGGAGGAGGCTAAAAAACGCGACCACCGCAAATTGGGGCGCGAGCTGGAGATCTTCACATTCGATGAAGAGGTCGGGCCCGGCCTTCCGCTCTGGCTTCCCAACGGGACGATCGTGATCGACGAACTGGAAAAACTTGCCAGGGAGGTCGAGGAAGGGGCCGGCTACCAGCGTGTGAGCACGCCGGTTCTTTCGAAGGAGGACCTGTTCCTACGCTCGGGCCACCTGCCTTACTATGCCGAGAGCATGTATCCGCCCATGGAGCTGGAAGGCGTGAAATATTACGTCAAGCCCATGAACTGTCCCATGCACCACAAGATCTTCGCATCCAAACAGCGTTCCTACCGCGACCTGCCGGTGCGCCTGGCCGAGTACGGCTTATGCTACCGCTATGAGAAGTCCGGTGAACTGTTCGGACTGATGCGCGTGCGCTCCATGCAGATGAACGACGCCCATATTTACGTCACGGAGGACCAGTTCGAACAGGAATTCCTGAACGTGGTCAAGATCTACCTCAAGTACTTCGACCTGTTCGGCATCGAGAAGTATGTCATGCGCCTCTCCCTGCACGGCAAGGCCGGGCTGGGCAAGAAGTACGTAGACAATGAGCGCTTGTGGCTGAAGACGGAGGACATGGTGCGCCGGGCGATGGACAACGGCGGCGTGCCCTACGTGGAAGTGGCGGATGAGGCGGCCTTCTATGGTCCCAAGATCGACGTGCAGGTGTGGAGCGTCATCGGCCGCGAGTTCTCCTTGATGACGAACCAGGTGGACTTCGCAGTACCCGCTCGCTTCGACCTGAAGTACACGAACAAGGAGGGCGTCGAGGAGGTGCCGCTGTGCATCCACCGCGCCCCACTCTCCACGCACGAACGCATGATCGGATTCCTGCTGGAACACTACGGTGGGAATTTCCCGGTCTGGCTCTCGCCCGAACAGGTGCGCGTCATCCCGATCACGGATGATCAGAACGACTACGCCGCTCAGATCGTGAAGGAACTGCGGGGGCAGGGCATACGCGCCAGCGAAGACCTGAGCGCCCAGCGCATGAACGCCAAGATCCGCTCGGCGCAGTTGATGAAGGTCCCCTACATGCTGGTGGTGGGCGCCAACGAGATGCAGGCCGGGCAGGTGTCGCTGCGCGCCCGCGATGGCTCACAGCAGAACCAGATCGCGCTTGCGGAGTTCATCGCCCGGGCGAAGGACCGCATCGAGCGCCGCGCTCCAGAGCTGTAATATGAAGAGCAGAGGCAGTTCATCCCACGGAGGCGGCGCGCCGGAAGCCCGCCAGTATCTGTCAATGATGAATTGCCCCTGCGCGTTTATTGACGATTTGAAGCCCTTCATGGTATCATCCACCCGCTAAAAACCAGCCTCGGGCTGGTCGTCCGTTTTTGATATACAGGAGAATCTTATCAGCGCCAACGAATTTCGAGTGAATGAAGGCATTCGCGTTAACGAGGTCCGCCTGATCGGGCCGGATGGCGGAAACGTGGGAGTTGTCCCGATCCGCCAGGCCTTGCAGATCGCCCGCGACGCCGAGATGGACCTGGTGGAAGTCTCACCGAATGCCACGCCTCCCGTGTGCCGTGTAATGGACTTTGGCAAGTTCATCTACGAGAGGGCCAAGAAGGAGCGCGAAGCCCGGAAATCGCAGACCAAGATCGAAGTCAAGGAGATCCGCCTGCGCCCGAAGACCAACGAAGCCCACCGCGGCTTCAAGGTTGACGATGCCCGCCGCTGGCTGAACCAGGGCCATAAAGTGCGTGTGACGATCAGATTCCGCGGCCGCGAAACGGATTATCCCGAGATCGCCCTGGAAGATCTGCGCGAGATCGCACAGGACCTTGCCGACATCAGCGTGATCGAAGCCGCCCCCCAGATGGAAGGCCGCACCATGTTGGTGGTGCTGGCCCCCTCCAAGGGCGGGGCAAAGAAGAAGGAAAAGGGCGAACAGCCCGAGGCGGAGGCCGGCTCCTGAGCCCCTCCCCCTGGAAGTCCCAAAGATGTTGATCGTCCGTGGGAGAACGTTCGAGCCCGCGGTTCATTTTGTCTGAAAGGAGAAAGCAGCAGTGCCCCGCAAAGCCAAAGCTGGCAAAACCAAGCTGAAGACGCATAAGGCGACCTCCAAACGCTTCCGCCTTACCGGCTCCGGCACACTGGTGCGGACCAAGGGCGGCAAAAGCCACCTGCGCCGCCGCACTTCCAAGCGGACCAAGGTGCAGCTCAGCGAGATGATCCCTGTCGAAGGCAGCAAGATCGTCAAGCGTGTCAAGCGCCTGGCCCCCAACATGGAGTAGGGAAAGGCTGATCCCTTTCCTTCCGTCGTATTTTTCAAGTTGCGGCTCCCGGGTGTACGCAACAGGCGCAACCCGCCGACGCCCGGAGG
>CAYMQX010000414.1:0-2881 GCA_964392495.1 uncultured Anaerolineaceae bacterium | reverse complement strand
CGCCTCTCGCGGACCTATCCCCCCGGCCCCCTTTCCTGAAAGGAACGGGGGAGAGACCCCAAGATGTCGCTGCGAGGAGGGCAGGGAATGTCCGGCACTTTTTCGGACATCCCCGCCAACAAAGCAGCGACATCTCCAAACCAATGATCTTCGGCGTCGTACCGTGTGACACTCTCCACTGGTACAACCCTTCACAAAGGATCATAATCAGGGTGAGGCCATATTGGCCTAAAACTGTCCAACTTCTCATATAAGGAGAGCCAATGCCCGCAAAAGGTTGGATCGAAGTCAGTGACCTGTACTGTAAAGGCTGCGAGCTGTGCATCAGCGCCTGCCCGCAGGAGGTCATGGAACTGGATATGTCCCGCCTGACGCCGAAAGGCTACCACCCGGCGCACACCTTCACCGAAGGCTGCACGGGCTGCGCCATCTGTGCCCTGGTCTGCCCGGATGCCGCCATTACCGTTTATCGCGAGATCACCAAGGCCATCCCCGCCCCCGCCACAAGTTAAGCCGCCGGGGGCGGATTCGCGAATCCCGCCTCCACGGATCACCCACGGAGAAACCATGCCAAGAGAACTCTGGAAAGGCAATGAAGCCATCGCCGAGTCCGCAGTGCGGGCCGGGTTGGACGCCTACTTCGGCTACCCCATCACCCCCCAGACGGAGATCCTGGAATACCTTTCCAGGCGCATGCCGGAGCTGGGGCGGGCCTTCGTGCAGGCGGAGAGCGAGCTGGGCGCCATCAACATGGTGTACGGCGCGGCCTGCGCGGGCGTGCGCGTGATGTCCACCTCCTCCAGCCCGGGCGTCAGCCTGATGATGGAGGGGCTCTCCTACATCGCGGGGACGGAGATCCCGGCGGTGCTGGTCAACGTGATGCGCGGCGGGCCGGGGCTGGGGAACATCGCCCCCGCCCAGAGCGATTACAACCAGGCGGTGCGCGGCGGCGGCCACGGGGATTATCCCCGCATCGTGCTGGCGCCCGCTTCCGTGCAGGAGGCCATCGACCTGATGGCGCTCTCCTTCGACCTGGCCGAGAAATACCGCATGATCGCCATCATGATCCTGGACGGCTCGGTGGGCCAGATGATGGAACCCGCCCAGATGCCCGCCATGAACGAGCGCGTGCGCCGCGATTGGGAATGGGCCACCAACGGCGCCGTGAACCGCCCGCGCCGCTTCCTCAGCTCCATCTACATCGACCCGGCGGCCCAGGAGGTCACCAACCTGCGGCTGTTGAACCGCTGGAAGCAGGTGGAGGCCAGTGAGGTGCGCTACAAGGAATACTTCCTGGAGGACGCCGAGATCGTGATCGTGGGCTTCGGCACCGCCGGGCGCGTGGCGCTCTCTGCGGTGCGCACCGCCCGCAGCCAGGGGCTCAAGGTGGGGCTGCTGCGCCCCATCACCGTCAGCCCCTTCCCCTATGAGGCCATCCAGCAATTGGTCCCGCAGGCAAGCGCCTTCCTGGTAACCGAGATGAACATGGGACAGATGCTGGAGGATGTGCGCCTGGCCGTGGCCGGACGCGCCCCCGTGGAGTTCTACGGGCGCCCCGGCGGCGTGGTCCCCTTCGCCGACGACATCCTGGGCGAGATCGAGCGCCTGCACACCGGAAAGCTGGCGGTGGACCCCAACCCGCGCATGTCCTGGCTGGCGCGCACCGCCGCCGTCAAATAGAGGTATCCATGAACCCATCCGCACCTGAAAACCTGGTCTTCGACCGGCCCGAAGGCTTCACCGAGACCCCCACGCACTACTGCCCCGGCTGCACGCACGGGACGGCGCACCGGCTGGTGGCCGAAGTGCTGGAGGAGATGCACCAGCTCGGCAATACCATCGGCGTGGCCCCCGTGGGCTGCGCGGTGTTCTGCTACAACTACTTCGACACCGACTTCGTGGAGGCCCCGCACGGGCGCGCCCCCGCCATGGCCACCGGCATCAAGCGCGTGCTGCCCGAGCGCGTGGTCTTCACCTACCAGGGCGACGGCGACCTGGCCTCCATCGGCATGGGCGAGATCGTCCACGCTGCGGCGCGCGGTGAGAACATCAGCGTGATCTTCATCAACAACGCCAACTACGGCATGACCGGCGGGCAGATGGCCCCCACCACCCTCCCCGGCATGAAGACCACCTCCTCCCCCAACGGGCGCGACGTGGAGACCCAGGGCTACCCCATCCGCATGGCCGAGATGCTCTCCACGCTGGACGGCGCCGGCTACGTGGTGCGCCGCTCGCTGCACGACCCCAAGAACATCCGCCTGGCCAAGAAGGCCATCCGCCTGGCCTTCGAGACGCAGATCCGCGGCCTGGGCTTCTCGCTGGTGGAGCTGCTCTCCACCTGCCCCACCAACTGGGGCCTGACCCCCGTGGAATCGCTCAAGTTCGTGGAGCAGCAGATGGTCGCCTATTACCCGCTCGGAGATTACAAGGTCGCCGAAGCGGTCAAGCAGGTCAAGGTCTAGGAGAGAACCATGCAAAAAGAGATCATCATCGCGGGATTCGGCGGTCAGGGTGTGCTGTTCAGCGGGCAGGTGCTGGCCTATGCCGCCATGGACGCCGGCCGGGAAGTGACCTGGATCCCCTCCTACGGGCCGGAGATGCGCGGCGGCACAGCCAACTGCACCGTGGTGGTGGCCGACGACGAGATCGGCTCGCCGCTGGCCAAGCACCCTCCGCTGGCGATCGCCCTCAACCTGCCCTCCTTCGACAAGTACGAGGACCTGCTGGCCCCCGGCGGCACGCTGATCGTCAACCAGTCCATGGTGGACCGCCCCGCGAAGCGCAGCGACATCCATGTGATCTTCGTGCCCTGCAACGAGATCGCCGAGGAACTGGGCGACAAGAAGCTCACCAACATGGTGGCCGTGGGCGCGCTGCT
>CAYMQX010000413.1:0-2884 GCA_964392495.1 uncultured Anaerolineaceae bacterium | reverse complement strand
GGGGATCCTCACCGGGAAGTACAACTCGGGGATCCCAAAAGGGAGCCGTGCAATGCTCAAGGGTTATGGCTGGTTGAAGGATGAGATTACGGCTGACAAGATCGACAAGGTGAAGAAACTGGCACGCATTGCCCGTCGCGTGGGAGCAACACTACCCCAATTTGCGATTGCCTGGTGTGCGCGGAATGAACATGTTTCCACCGTAATCACCGGCGCATCCCGCCTGGAGCAACTGCAAGAGAACTTGAGGGCACTGGAAATCCTCCCCCACCTGACGCCTGAGGTCCTGCTTGAGGTGGATAGGATCGTCGGGAAGCCCAAGCTCGAGGACGATTAGAGTATCCCACTGGCGCTTCGGCGATGAGACCGGAGCGGACCATATGGTCCGCTCCTTTTTATCGGCTCAGGCGAAAACTACCAGTTACCCATCATTCCACCGCGGAATCCGGCACCATTGTTCCGAAGGCGACCACTGCCATTGTGCATCGGGCAGTTTCCTGGCGTTCCATCAGACAATCTGTTCTGCATTCGTTGGATCATCCGATCGGCTTGCGCCTGGGTCAGATAACCAGCCTTAACTGCGTCCTGGAGCGCATCCTGGTGAACGGCGGTCAGAAGCGAAGGGATATCAGCATCAGGAATGCCAGCATCCTGTGCGATTTGGTATGGTTTTTTTCCAGCAGCAAAGGCATCTTCGACCTGTTGTTCTGTGATCCCCAGTTTTGCGGCCAGGGCCTTCTCCATGAGGTCGTGCATCCAACCCATGCCCTGACCGCCCATCATCATACCCCCATACGGAGGCTGCTGTCCCTGCGCAAGAACTGATCCGGCGCCGAAGGCCACCAGCGCGAGGACCGCGAGGATGAGCGCATAAACCAGATTTCTTTTCATTGATTATCTCCTATGTTGAAAACCCTTATATTCGGTGCGGGCCATCAAGCAAAGGATAACCGGGGATTGTAAAGAATTCATAAAGAAGGTATCAAGATCAGAGCAAGAATCGTTCAAGGTCCGTTTCCGCTAGACACCCAATAAATTGACCAGTAGCGGGTAAAAAATGGCAGTAAGGAGGCCGATCATCGAAAGAATCATTCCCGCAAGGGCTACCTTCTCCAATTCCGATTTAAGACCAAACCAGCCGGTGATCAGCCCCAGGATTGCAAGGGTCGCCCCGCAAATGGGGACAAGCGAAGCACACAGACTGAGCAGACCTGCCGAGGCGGAAAAGAGAGCAAAGAACTTATTGCTGCGCTCTTCGGGATCCAGGCTGGCAGGATCGGTTTCCAGTTTTACTCCTCGCCAGAAAGGAGCTTAATGCGCTCCCAGGGTTTGAGGGTCTCATCCTCTGCCATCCAGCCGCGCACTTCATACATCTCGTCCCGAAGGGCGGCGGCCCGTTCAAAATCGAGATTCCTTGCGGCCTCCTTCATCTGCTTTTCCAACTCAGCTACGATCTTTTGAAGCTCCCCGCGCGGCAGGCCGCCCTGGTTCCTGGTCCGATAGTCGGCTTTGGTCTCGGCCACTGCCTTGATCGTCATGCTTTCCGTAAGATCGTGGACCGCTTTAATAATGCTCACCGGGACAATGCCGTGATCCTGGTTGTACTCCATTTGTTTGGCTCGCCTGCGATTGGTCTCATCCATGGCGAACTTCATCGAATCAGTCACACGGTCGGCATACATGATGACCCTTCCGGTGGCATTACGGGCTGCCCGGCCGATGGTCTGGATTAGCGCTGTACCAGAGCGCAGGAAACCCTCCTTGTCGGCATCGAGGATAGCGACGAGTGAGACTTCCGGCAGATCCAACCCCTCCCGCAATAAGTTGATTCCGACAATCACATCGAAAACACCCAGGCGCAGGTCACGCAGGATCCCGATCCGTTCCAAGGTCTCCACCTCGGAGTGTAGATAGTGGACCTTGATCCCGAGCTCCTGAAGGTACTCCGAGAGGTCTTCCGCCATACGCTTCGTCAGGGTGGTAACGAGGGTACGCTCGCCGCGCTCGACGCGCTGGTGGATCTCGCCTACCAGGTCATCCACCTGTCCCGCAGTCGGGCGCACATCCACATCCGGGTCGACCAACCCGGTCGGGCGGATGATCTGCTCCACCACCTGGTCGGCACGCTCCATCTCATAGGGACCAGGAGTAGCTGATGTGTAGATAGTGGCACCCATGACCTGCTCAAACTCGTCGAACTTAAGGGGGCGATTGTCGAGGGCGGAAGGCAGACGGAAGCCATATTCGACCAGGGTCTCCTTCCGTGAGCGGTCGCCGTTATACATGCCACGGATCTGGGGGACGGTCATGTGGCTTTCATCCAGCACGAGCAGGTAGTCGCTCGGGAGGAAGTCAATCATGGTCCACGGGTGCGTTCCAGGGGCGCGACCATCAAGATGCCTGGAATAGTTCTCAATTCCGGAGCAATAGCCCACCTCTTTAAGCATCTCGATATCGTAACGGACGCGCTGCTCCAAACGCTGGGCTTCAATCAGCTTGCCGGTCTCATTGAAGAATTGGATGCGCTCCTGCAGCTCTTTCTCGATGGCAGCAATGGCATCTTTCATCCTATCGGAGTCGGTCAGGTATTGTTTGGCCGGATAGATCGCTACCTCCCCGGGCTCATCGAGGACAGCACCGGTTAATGGGCTGAAGCACGCGATACGTTCGACCTCATCGCCAAAAAATGTGATGCGAAAACCGCGCTTATCTTCATAAGCCGGGATTATTTCCAGGGTATCGCCCCGTACGCGGAAAGTCCCCGGTTTCAGATCCATATCGTTGCGCTGGTATTGAGATTCGATCAACTGCCGAAGCAGGGCATTGCGTCGATACAGCTGGCCAAGCTGAAGTACCACGGTCCCCTTACCAAACTCCTCGGGGC
>CAYMQX010000412.1:1799-2906 GCA_964392495.1 uncultured Anaerolineaceae bacterium | reverse complement strand
CGCTGCGTGGGTGTGGCTTCGTGCAGTGTCAGCATGGAAGCGAGGGCCGGGCTGCTCATGGCAGACCAGGCCGCGAAGGCAAGTGTGGCTGGCCCCAGGATGAACAAGGATGAGAGCAGGAAGGGAAGGCGTCCGCGTGAGGACCTGGCAGGAGGGCGGGCAGCAGGCCTGGCTCCGGCTGCCCGGGCCCTGGGATTACTCCTGAGGCGTTCCAGCACTTCCCGGTTCATGGCGCAAAGGTCGGGAGCGGGGTCGGATCGACGTTCTCATTGTTGACAAAGCACAGGATGCCTTTCACAATGCCGTCGGCCACCAGGTCCGTGCGGTTGGTTAGGATGCCGCGGTCCAGGTTGAGGAAGCCGGTCTCGATGATGGCGGTGATGGTGTCGGGGTCGATCTCGGAGAAGGCGTGATATTCGCGCATGTCACCGGTGATGCTGCCGGCATGGAAGTGCATGCCCGTGGAGTGCTGGTAGCGGTCGATCAGGCAGGCCGTCAGGCGGGTGGCGCGGTTCACGTCGCGGGTGTCCATGGAAGCCGAGACCTTGAAACCGGTGGCCTCATCGTTGACGTAATCGCAGGAGTCGTTATGGATGGAGACCAGCGCCACAGCGCGGTAGCCGTTCAGGCGCGTATCGAACTCGTTCAACAGGTCCACGACGAAACCCTGGTCCACCAGTTCCTTCTGCACCAGGCTGGCGATCTTCATATTGACCTCGCCCTCGGTGAGGGTGACCTGGCCGGTGGTATCGCGGCAGACCGCGCCGGAATCATTCCCCGAATGCCCGGCCACAATCCCGATCCGCAGTTGGGGCTGGGGTGTGTTGAGCGCATTAACGACGGGGGCGGATTGGGGGGTCAGCATGAGGCTGAGCTGCTCGGACAGGTTCGCGGCGAAGATGCTGTTGGGCATCCAGGCGGTGAAAAGGATGGCCAGGAAAACGGCCACTCCAAGTGTGGCGCCAATGGCATTAAGTCCCCGTTTTTTACGGCGGCGTGCAGGGCCGGGCGGGGGCGCCGGCAGGGGAGCAGGCGAAGGCTGTGCATTTTCCATTTCGTATAATAGTACCCTAATCATCCAAAAAATCAAGAGGCGGGGGCTGGTAA
>CAYMQX010000412.1:0-1789 GCA_964392495.1 uncultured Anaerolineaceae bacterium | reverse complement strand
ATGACATTGAAATTCCATCGCGAGAAATTGGAAAAATGTTGATGGAGAAATTAATGACCTTTGATTCTGAACAATTAAGACGCTCCATGCGGGCATGGAGTTCCGGTGTTACGATCGTAACTGCCGCGTACGGCGGGGAACGCCATGGTATGACCGTCAGTTCCTTTACATCTGTCTCGCTCAGGCCCCCGCTGATCATCATCTCGCTGCAGACCGACAGCCGCACACACCGTCTGGTGCGCGCCTCGGGGGCGTTCGCGGTCAATATCCTGGGCGCCTCGCAGCGGGAGCTCTCGGAACTGTTTGCAGGCCGTGGGGAAACGAAGGAGGACCGCTTTACCGCGCTAAATAGTGAGACTTTGCTGACCGGCTCTCCGGTCTTCCCGGAGGCGCTGGCCAGTCTCGACTGCCGCGTCACACAGGAGATCCCGGTGGGGATGAATACGCTCTTCCTTGCAGAGGTGGTTTCCGCGCGGGGTGATGGAGAAGGCCAGCCGCTGGTCTATCACAACCGGCAATACCGGGAATTCGTCTGAGCTTTTTCTGCATGACGAAAGGGGTGGCTGGATGGATCCTGACAAGCTGACCCTGGAGGAGAAAACAAGGCTGCTGGGCCTGGCGCGTCAGGCCCTGGAAGCCGGTGTTAATGGGCTGCCTGCGCCGGGACCGGACTTGCAAGCCCTGGGCGGACACCTGGCCGGGCCCGGCGCCTCCTTTGTGACCCTGACCATTGGCGGGGCGCTGCGCGGCTGCATCGGCGCGTTGGAGGCTTACCAGCCGTTGGCGGCGGATGTCTGCGAACATGCCGTGGCGGCCGCCCTGGAGGACCCGCGCTTCCCGCCCGTGCAGCCCGGAGAACTGCCGCACATCAACATCGAGGTCTCGTGCATCACACGGCCGGTGCCGCTTGAATATAACGACCCCGGGCAACTGCTCAGCCGGCTGAGGCCTCACCTGGACGGCGTGATCCTGCGGGAGGGTTTCCGCCAGGCCACCTTCCTGCCCCAGGTCTGGGAGAAGCTCCCCGACCCCTCAGATTTCCTCGACAATCTCTGCTATAAGATGGGGACCGACCCGCAGCTCTGGAGGCGCAAACGGCTTGAGGTGTTGGTGTACCAGGTCGAGGAATTCCACGAGTAATATGAATCTGGTATAAAATCAAAGCCATGGCCGAAGATTCAAGGTTCCACGAGGCGGTTGAAGCCCTGCGCCAGGGCAATAGGGGCCGCTCCAGAGAACTGTTGACCCAGCTTCTGAAGGACGAACAGACCAACGCCCTGTACTGGGTGTGGATGAGCGCCGTGGTGGACACCCCCAAGGAACGCCTGTATTGTCTACAGACCGCCCGCAAGCTGGACCCGGACAACGTCGCGGCCAAACGCGGCCTGGTGCTGATGGGGGCCCTGCCGCCGGACGAGACCACCCAGCCTTTCTCGCTTAACCGCCCGCGCGCCTGGGAGCAGAAACTCCTGCTGGCGCATGAGCAGTCGCAGCCGCGCGGGGCCCGCGCATTCGGCTCTTCGCCGTTCGTACGGCTGGCCGGGATCGGCCTGACGGTGTTGGCGCTCTTTGCGGTCCTGTTCTTCGGCTTGCGCCTGCGCCCCAACCGCTCGATCCCGCTGTTCCCGGCCTTTACCGCAGGGCCTTCGCCCACCTTCACCACCACGCCCACCCTGATAGGCGCAGCCAGCGAACCCACCTCCACTTTTATGGGCCCCACCCCCCTGTGGGCGCTCCTGCCCGCCACCTATACGCCCACGCCGCTCTACGTCAGCACGCCGCGGCAGCC
>CAYMQX010000411.1:0-2918 GCA_964392495.1 uncultured Anaerolineaceae bacterium | reverse complement strand
GAGGCGCGAGGGCTTGCGATAGCCGCTGACCTTGCGCACAAACTGCAGGGCCGCTTCGTGGATCTCCTGGTCGGTAGCGGGGCGTTCGGGAAGGCGCAGGGGTTTGATGCTTCTACACATAAAATACTCCCAAAAAAAGTCGGCTGCGGTTGTTAAATGCGCGGCCAGTCCAGCAATAATACCTCGGTCAGCAGGCGGGGATTGACATTGCGCTCGAGGCGCTGGAGGCCAAGTTCCATATCCGCGGCGAGGCGGCGCGCAGCGGGCAGGTCGAGACGGGCGGCAAGCTCATCGATCTGCGCTTCAACATCAAGGTTGACAATGGGGACGGCCGCGCCGGAGGTGCGGATCAGCACATCCCTCCAAAAGGAGAGCCAGACAGGATAGGTGCGGCGGAGAACGCACCTGTTTTTTACACTTTCCAGCTGTCTCTGCTCCTCCCTGTTCAGATCAATGTGTGACTCAACATGCTCGTGGGTGCATTTGGACTTTGCCAATGATTCAGCATATTTAAATCTTTCGAGGCGGCTGCTCTTCAGCACGATCTTCAGCTCATTCAGACGCTGAACACGGTTCTCCCAAAGGTCCTCCCCCCTGAGCAGTTCTTTGGCATAACCCGGCCGTCCCTCGCCAATATGCGCATACAGGCGGGCTTTTTCCGGCGAATGGTTTTCGCCTTGCAGCATGGCTTCAACCTTCCCTACACCCGGAGGCTGGAGCCGTATGACCTCACAGCGGGAAACAATCGTTGATAAAAGCTGTCCGGGGTCGTTGGCCGTCAGGACCATGATGCTGTGAGCCGGGGCTTCTTCAAGCGTTTTGAGCAGCGCATTCTGCGCCTCATCGGTCGCCATCTGGAAGTCCGGGAACAGGGAGAGGCGGTATCTGGATTGAAAAGGTGTGCGGGAGATCAGGGGTCGGGCTTCCCGGATGCGATCCACACCCAGGGAGCCATCCAGGATGAAGGAAGGTGTGATCACCAGGTCAACGTAATGGCCGGCTGAGATCAGCTTGCAGTTCCGACATTCTCCGCAGAACCCGCCGGGGGCGGGAGGGTTGGCGCAGTTAAGAGCCATGGCGAAACGCAGGGCGAGTGTGCGGCGACCAACACCATCCGGCCCGGTGATGAGGTAGGCATGGCGGGCCTCATTGTTGGCGATATGCCGCTGGAGGAGGTCCACGGCCCATTCATGCCCGGTCAGGTCCCAGTTGCCATTCATTGAGTCTCAGTATACCGCTTGTCCTGCAATCAGGCTTCGCCGAGGCGCAGGCGGAGGTAGGAATCATAACGCGCGGGATGGATGCGGCCTTCATCCAGGGCAGCCCGCACCGCGCAGCCGGGTTCATGGCGGTGGGTGCAGTCGCTGAATTGGCACTTTGCCACCAGCGGGGCCAACTCAGGGAAGTAGGCGTCCATCTCCTCGGGCTCGGTATCCCAGAGAGCGAGGCTCCTCCAGCCAGGGGTGTCGGCCACATAACCGCCGTCTTCAAAGGGGATCAACTGGCGCGCGACGGTGGTATGCCGCCCCTTGTTCACCGCTGTGCTGATCTCGTTCACCTCGAGGCCCAGGCCGGGCTGAAGGCCATTGAGCAGGCTGGACTTGCCCACGCCGCTGGGGCCAGCCAGGGCGCTGATGCGGCCCACCAGGGCGCCGCGCAACTGTTCCAGCCCGCGGCCATCCGAGGCGGAAGTGTAGATCACCGGGTAGCCGATGGTCTCATAGAGGCCGAAAATGGCCGCGGGCTCATCCACGAGGTCGGTCTTGTTGGCGACGATGAGGGCAGGGATCTTCTGTTTCTCTGCAGCCACCAGGAAGCGGTCGAGCATCCGTAATTTGGGATTGGGGTGGGCGCAGGCAAAGACGAATACAGCCTGGTCCGGGTTGGCGAGCAGCACCTGCTGGTACTGACCCCGGGGCCGCGGGTCGAGGCGCACCAGGGCACGGATGCGGGATGCGACTTCCTCAATCACGCCGGAGCCATCCGGCAGGAGACTGATCTGGACGCGGTCACCGATGGAAGCGATATCGCCCTGGGCGCGTCCGCGCTTGAGGCGCCCGCGCAACTGGCAAACGACAAGGCCCTCGCCGGTCTCCACAGTGAAGAAACCGGATTGGGCCTTGACGATCAGTCCGTGCGGCAGTGTGTCTTTGGTCAAACAAAACCCATCTGGATCATGGCCTGGGCGTCTTGGTGGGGATGCCGCCGAAGGGCGTGGGCGTATAGGGAGCGCCGGGCTGACCGAACCAGGCATAGGTGGAGGGATTGCCATAGAAGTAGGTCTCCACCATCCAGCGGAACATGGGGGCGGCGTAGTCGGAACCTTCGCCAATGTTCTCGACGATCACGGCGATGGCAATATCGGGCAGGTTGGCCGAGGCGGCCTCTGTGGTGTAGCCGGCGAACCAGGCATGCGACTTGCCGCTGCCGGACTCGGCGGTGCCGGTCTTTCCGGCCACGGGGATGGTGAGACCGCGCAGGCGGAAGTTGGCCGTGCCGCGCGGGTCCTTGACCACCGAGACGAGCGCATCCTGCAGAACCTTGAGATTATCGGGCCTCAACGGCAGCGTGCCGCGCGCCTCGGGTTTGAAGGTCTGCACGGGGGCACCGTTCACATCCACGATCTTTTCGACGACTTGGGGGCGGTAGAGGGTACCGCCATTCCCGACCGCGGCGATGAAGTCCGCGACCTGAAGTGGGGTGACCTGCACATCGCCCTGGCCGATGGCCTGGTTGGTGGCCTGGATCTGGTCGGTGGGGGTGATGATCTGGCCGGTGGCCTCAGGGATCTGCCCGATGCCCGTGGCGCGTCCCAGCCCGAAGGCGTCGGCCATTTTGGTGATGTCACCGGCGCGGTTGTTGTTGAAGAGGTCCAGTCCGATATGCCAGAAGTAGGGGTTGCAGGAGCGCATCAGGCC
>CAYMQX010000410.1:0-2926 GCA_964392495.1 uncultured Anaerolineaceae bacterium | reverse complement strand
ACATTGGGTACGATGTGCTAATTTGATACTTCCGCACTTGCATCAATGTAGATGGTAGTCATAAGGATATTGGATGGATCGTCTTTGGAGAGTCCGTTGAAATCGGGATGAAGTTGAAGCAGGCGGGCGTTGGTTTGGAGCAGGTCTCCCGGAGTCCCGGCATCCAGCCAACCGGCGGCCTGGACGGCGCGGATGCGCATGCCCTGCTGGATGAGGATGTTGATCGCATCGGCCAGGTAATATTCATTGTTGAGGGTGGCGCCGCTCGCGAGCTGGGTCTCAATGCTGCGGATCAGGTCGCGGCCTTCAGAGAAATAATAGATTCCGGTCAGTGCCGAGTTGTGTTCGCGTGTTTTGGGCTTTTCGATGAGCCGGGTGATGATATCGCCGGACCCGAGAGCCGCCACACCGAACCGTTCGGGGTTTTCAACGGGCCATACCGTCGCAGCGGCAGCAGCATCCCGGGGAGGAAGGAACGAGAGGTCGATCAGGTTGACGGTATCGCAAAAAGTAAGGAGTATCGGGCCGTAAACGGCTTCCCTGGCGATATGCACCGCGCAGGATTGCCCAAGCAGCTTCTCCTGAACGAACCAGGTCACCTTCTTGTCGGGATGCACGGCCTGCATATGTGCGCGGATCTGTCCCCCCAGATGCCCAACAATAAAGATGTATTCGAGTGAGTGGGAGGCGGCGAGCGGCTCAAAGGTGGACAAGACATGGTCCAGCAGGCACATGTCTGCAAGGCGGAGCAAAGCTTTGGGCCTCTGGAGGGTGAGCGGTTCCAAGCGTTTGCCGCGGCCAGCCATGGGAATGATGATTTTGATGGCGCTCATATAACTGTCTGACTCCCGTCCGCTGGATAGTTTATCACCTAAAAGTACCAGTGCTCTCCGTAGGTGCTTTATGGGGGCCCTTATGTGATAAACTGTACATGTAAAACATTGTTGAGTTGGTTGTGAAAGCGGACTGCGAAAAGGATTTTACAGAGGTTTTAAAAATCCATTTCGAAACGCTGCTTGACAAACCAGCGGAGGAATCAAAATAAAAATGGGCTGGGGATTCGAACCGGGTTTTAGCTGTTCACGAAGATAAAACAACTGAATTATTTTTATTGTGAACCCTGGGTATGAGACGCCGGTCCAGGGGTTACTGTATGGACGCAGCAGAACCCATGCAGGTGTCGGTCAGTTGTAAGAACCGGAAATGGCTGTGGATGATAGAATTTTCATCCATGAGGAGGGCCTGAAAGTCGGGAAAACGGGTGAGGAAAGCCGGAGGGAGAAACGATCCGATCACGATTCACAAGGCATTTAAGACAGCGAGGGGATGGTTTTCATGGCTGCCGCGGCTCCGGAGGAACCCATGCTCCGGCCGGGGCATATCCGGGAATCGAACCAGGCAAATCATGGACAGTCAAGTTCAACAATTGGCCGCAAAATTGAATATGACCTACGACGAATTCGTCGGGGAAATGCGGAAGCGGGCCTGCAGTGAGGCGACCGCCGCGAAGATCTGGAAAGGTTTGTACGAGGACTTTGTGGCTTTCACCGACAATGACCTCTACCTCAGCAACCTGAGGAAGGCGGCTGATGTCTTGAAGGTAAGAACAGGTATGCTGCTGCCCAAGTAGCAGGTAGGGCGTTTTCGGGCTTCACCATGAGAAGCATAAGGGCAGGAAACGCCGGAATCGATAATTTCGTTTCAGGCTGGGAATTCGGGGTATGGACGAGTTGATCCCGCCGGGACGCGTGTGATACAGCAAGTGGGAAAATAATTTTAGAGTTACCTGCGGCAAGCCAGTTCAATATGAATTTTTATTGGTGCTCCGCATTTCCGCTGGAATGTCGGAATGGCGGAGCGCGGCTCGTGGGGGAGACTCCCTTGTTCGAAGACAGGCCTCCCAAAAAAACGGGACCCGGAAATTTCTGGGGGAATTCCCATATAAATGGGATGAATTTTTCAGGAGGAAATCTATGGCGATCCGGACATCCTTTGAAAAAATACCAATTGTCACAGTCTCAAGGAAGATCAAGAAAGCCAATTCGATTCTTCCGAGAAGGCTGCAATGGACCCTGTATATTGCATTGCTGGTCATGTCTGACCTGAGCATGACCTTCCTGGCGTTTTGGTTGGCGTTCTATTTGCGATTTTCCCTGTTCGTCGAATATTTCGATCCCAGCGCCATGATCACGAGCGGGCAATACCGGTTCCTCATGTACGGGATGCCGGTGGTGTGGCTGGTCCTCTTCAGCTTTCACGGACTATATATCAAGGACAATTTACTGGGCGGGACACGGGAATATGCAATGGTGTTCAGGTCGGCCAGCACGGGATTTCTTTTGATCGTATTGGCGGGTTTCCTGGGACCGGCGCTGCTGATCGCCCGCGGATGGCTGTTGATGACCTGGGCCATCACCTTCCTGTTCGCAGCGGGCGCGCGCTTTCTGCTGCGGAGGGTGATCTATGCGCTCCGCAGGTACGGTTTTTTTCTGACACCCGCGGTCATCGTAGGGGCCAACCAGGAAGGACGCTGGCTGGCCGAGCAATTACTGCATTGGGATACTTCCGGCTTCCACCTGGTGGGTTTTGTGGACAAGAAGGTGCCCGAGACATTCCCCCTGTTCCATGACCTGGTGTGCCTTGGCTCGGTGGACCAATTGGGGAGCATCATTGAACGTTACAACATCGGAGAGGTGATCCTGGCATCGAGCGCATTTTCCACCCGCGATTACCTGCTGGAAATCTTCCGTAAATATGGTGTGACCGACAAGGTCAAGCTCCGCATGTCCTCGGGCTTGTATGAGATCCTGACCACGAGCCTGACGGTCAACGAGTATGCATATGTGCCGCTGGTCTATGTGAACAAGGTGAGGTTGACCGGTGTCGACACCATACTAAAGGGTGTGCTGGACTATCTTGTCACCGT
>CAYMQX010000409.1:0-2930 GCA_964392495.1 uncultured Anaerolineaceae bacterium | reverse complement strand
CAATAGCTCAGCGGGGTCTTTCTTTTTTTGTCTTGCTTCTTGGGTTCAGTTCAGACCGGCCGTGCGTTTTATTTCATGTCAGGCTGGCGCCTGTTCCTTTTTATGGAACCAGTTGCGCCATTCGCGATTCTCCCAGATGACCAGGAGAGGTGCCGCATTGAAGATCGAGGAATAGGTACCGCTGAAGATACCGATCAGGAGGATGATCACAAAGTGACGGATGCTTTCCCCGCCGAAGAGCGCCAGGGCGGTGAGGGTGAACATCACGGTCAACTGCGTGGTGATCGAGCGGTCGAGAGTCTGAACGATGGAGTGGTTGACGAGAGTTTCATAGTCCACTCGGCGGTAGATGTGCGAGTTCTCGCGCACACGGTCAAAGACCACGATGGTATCGTGGACGGAAAAGCCGATAACCGTGAGAAGAGCGGTAAGAAAGAGGGCATCCGCCTCCCAGCCGAGGAAGAATCCCAGCATGGCCTCCACGCCCAGGACCACCAGAACATCGTGCAGCATGGCGATCACGGCGGCCGTGCCATAACGGAAGGAATGGTCCACGCCGCGGAAGGCAAACCAGATGTAGAACAGGATGGCTGCGGCGGCCATCAAAATCGCCAGACCGGCGGCCCGGGTTACCTCTGCACCGACGGCAGGGCTGACTGATGTGAAGTTCTGAACGGTAACAGCGCCTCCCGAGCGGGCCTCCATCTCGGATACGATCGAGCCCTTGGTTTCGTCGGACATGCTGCGGGAGCGGATGGAATAGGCGTCCTCGGCAAGCGGCTGGATGATGGGCTCGTTGATCGGCTCAGCCTCAGTGGAGAATTGAGCATAGATGGCGCGGATCACATCCGGCTCTGGACGGGTGGCTGTGAATTGAACCTCGAGCAGGGAGCCGCCGCGGAAGTCAATGCCGAGAGGCAGGGGGCCTTCCTGCGGGTTGGCCGCCCAATGCAGGCCCATAAAGACCAGGCCGGGAATGATCACGATCAGGGAGATCAGGAAGTACAGATATCGATTCTTGATGATATTCATGGTTTCGCTCCTGTGTCCTACAAACCAAACCACTTGGGGTGTTCGCCGAACCTCAGATCGTCGAGTACGGTATGCAGGAAGGTGCGCGTGACGGTGATGGCGGTGAACAGGGAAACGATCACGCCTAGCGCCAGGGTGACCGAGAAGCCCTTCACCATACTGGCCCCGAAGGTGTTGCCGAAGATGAACAGGATCAGGCAGGTGATGAGGGTGGAGATATTCGAGTCGCGGATGGATGGCCATGCACGGCTCCAGCCCAGGTCAATCGCCTGCCGAAGGTTGCGTCCAGAGCGCAGTTCCTCCTTGAGACGCTCAAAGATAAGCACGTTGGCATCCACGGCCATACCGATGCTCAAGATGAAGCCGGCAATCCCGGGCAGCGTGAGAACGACGGGGATGAGCTTGAAGAGCATCAAGGAAATGAGGGCATAGCAGATCAGCGCCAGGTCGGCGATCGCGCCAGGCAAACGATAGTTGAAACCCATGAAGAGGATGACAACAACCAGGCCGATCACGCCGGCAAGCAGGCTCTTGCGGACGGATTCTTCACCCAGTGTGGGACCCACAGTGCGGCTCTCGACCACCTTGATGGGGATGGGGAGGGAACCAGAGCGGAGTTGGATGGCAAGCGTGTTGGCGGTGTCAAGAGTGAAACCACCCTGGATCTGTCCCTGCCCATCAGTGATGGGGGTATTGATGACGGGCGCAGAGACCACGCGCTTATCAAGAACGATGGCCAGGTATTTGCCCTGGTTCGCGGTGGTAAATTGTCCAAACAGATCCTTTGCATCCGGCTTGAGGCTGAAGGCCACCACATACTGGCCGGAGGAGGATTGTACCGAAGCGCTGTCCAGTGATGCGCCGGTCATCACGGTATGATAAATCGTTGGTGCTGGGGCGGCATCAGTCGGCGCGGCCGTGGCAGATGCCTCCGGGGTGGAGGTGGAAGGAACCGCGGTTGAGGAAGCGGTATTTGGGCTCTGCGCGAAATCAGTCTGGATTACCGTCCCGGCTGCCACGGGGCTGCTGCCCATATCTACGAATTCCAGCAGGGCTGTCTGCTTGAGAGATGCAACCACTTCTTCGGGGTTCTGGATACCAGGAAACTCGGCTACGATACGTCGGTCACCAGCGATCTGCATGACTACTTCGCTGACGCCCAGACCATTGGCGCGGTTCTCGAGAATGCTTCGAGCGTTGCTTAGTTCTTCGTTGGTTACCGTGCGATCGGCAGGGACATCGGCTTCCAGCAGGGTCTGAAGGCCCCCGCGCAGGTCAAGACCGAGCTTGAGGTCCACAGGCCGGTTCAAAAGAGCGACCTGGTTGAAAGGATTCACGATTAGGAGAGTTTTGCTGAGATCGATCCACAGGGAAAATGCCACGAGCAGGAGAATGAGGATCAACCACGTGTTGCGACTGCGATTCATGTATCACTCCATCACAAAAATACCAGCCTGGGGCTGGCGCGGGGATGATTATACCCTGATTGAAAAGCCCCGTGAAGATACTTTCCATGGCCGGACTCAAGGGAAAACCCATTCTTTGAACAGGGATGTCAGGTCGCAGCCACAGTGTTTTGATGCAAGCGATTCCAAGCCCTCCGGCGTGGCGACCTCCCATGAGAATGTGGCGGCGTAGTCCTTTATGAATGCATCAAATTTGTCTGTTCCCATTTGGGAGCGGAGGGCATCAAAGAACAGACCGCCGCGTCCATAAACGATAGCACCATATTCCTGGTCCGTATAGTCTGTAACTGAAAGCCCGATAGGGATGGACGCCTCTCCCACCCTCTGCCAGCGCTGTTCGAGTGAATCTTTGAATCCGCTGTAGCCCGCATTGCCGTATTGGTCTGTGAAATATTGCAGGGTGGCGAACTGTGCTAAGGACTCATCAAGCCA
>CAYMQX010000408.1:0-2942 GCA_964392495.1 uncultured Anaerolineaceae bacterium | reverse complement strand
CAAACCTCCCAGGTTGTCACCATGCTACAGATCCAGGACCGCATCGAACAAGCCCTGGGGAGGCTGGAGCCCGCCAACAATGGTGAACTGGACGGTGAGGCGCGCGTCTTCCAACTGCCCGGCGCAAAGGGCAACCTGGGATTCATCTCATCCGTCACCGCCCCGTTCTGCTCCTCCTGCAACCGGGCGCGATTGACCGCCGACGGGCGCCTGCGTTTGTGCCTGCTGCGCGAGAAGGAAGTGGACCTGCTGACACCGCTGCGCGCAGGGGCTTCGCTGGAGGACTTGAGACAGTTGATCCTGGACGGCGTCTGGGCCAAACCCTGGGGGCATGGTCTGGCGGAAGGGGTCATACCCCTCAACCGCGTAATGAGCGAAATCGGAGGCTAGCATCCGCCTGCGGATGGTTTACTGCTTATGTTCTCACCCAATGGCATCAAAGCGATCCTGTTCGACCTGGATGGGACCCTGCGGCACGACCGCCCGGATGGCAGCGAGCTCTTTGTCGAAAAGGCTGCCGCCCTCGGCCTGCCCGTCGGGCAGGAAGACCGCCTGCGCGGCATCCGCTGGGAGCATTATTACTGGGCCAACTCCCCTGAACTGAAAAAAGATTTTAAGAACTTCAGCGGAGACGGCTCGCAGGAATTCTGGCTCAACTATGGACGGCGGCATCTGGTGGCGCTGGGCGCGACGGATGGACAGATCTCCAGGCTCGCCGCGCCTCTGCACCAATATATGGCCGGGCGGCCCAGGCCTGCCAGCCTCCTGGAGGGGAGTGCAGCGCCTGTGCTTGGGGAATTAAAAAGGGCGGGGTTCAAACTGGGCGTGGTCTCCAACCGCGAGCTGCCTTTCCGCGAGGAAGTGGAAGGGCTTGGCATCCTGCCCCACTTTGACCTGCTGCTTGCGGCAGGCGAAGTGGGCTCCTACAAGCCCGAACCGGGCATCTTCCGGGCCGCCCTCCAGCATCTCGGCGTGGAAGCACAGGCCGCGATCTATGTGGGCGACAATTATTTTGCGGATGTGGTCGGATCCCGCAGCGCCGGGCTGCGCCCCGTGCTGTATGATCCGCGCGGCGTGTACCCCCAGGCATCCTGCGAGGCGATCCAGACCTTCCAACAGATCCCGGGTCTGCTGAAATGACCCAGCCTTCATCCAAAATCTAAATCCGGAGGCCTTCCATGGCATGGGAAAGCAAGATCATCCGCACTGTGCGCGTGCGCAACTCGCAAGCCAGCGGCACACTGGCGCGCCTGCTGGGCGCCATTGCCGAAGCCGGCGGCGACCCGGGCAGCATCCAGGTGCTAACGCAAAGCTCGCAGCATGTGGTGCGTGATATCACGGTCTATGCCGATAACGAGGTCCAGATGGAGCGCGTGCTCGAAGCCATGCGCCTCAATGAGGGGACCAAAGTCATCCAGGTGCGGGATGAGGTGCTGGAGCTTCACCAGAAGGGAAAGATCGCCATACGCTCGCGCGTGCCCATCGACTCGATGGCCACCCTGCGGCGGGTCTATACCCCGGGCGTAGCTGAGGTCTGCCGCCGCATCGCCGCCGACCCCTCGCTGGCATGGAGCTATACCAGCGTAAGCCACATGGTGGCGATCGTCACCGACGGCACGGCTGTGTTGGGCCTGGGCGATATCGGTCCGCTGGCAGGCATGCCGGTCATGGAGGGCAAGGCCATGCTGATGGAGACGCTGGTGGGCCTTTCCGGCGTCCCGATCCTGCTGAGCACCAGGGATACCGAAGAGATCATCGCGGCCGTGAAGGCCATTGCACCCACCTTCGCCGCCATCCAATTGGAGGATATCTCTGCGCCGCGCTGCTTCGAGATCGAAACGCGCCTGCAGGAAGCCCTCGATATCCCCGTAATGCACGACGATCAGCATGGCACCGCGGTCGTCAGCACCGCGGCCCTGCTGGTGGCCTCCCGCGAGACCGGACGGGACCTTTCCAAATCCGTCATCGGGCAGATCGGCCTGGGCGCGGCAGGGAACGCCATCGGCAGGATGCTGATGCGCCTGACCGGCAGACCGGTCCACGGGGCAGATAAAAGCGAGGAGGCCCTCGAGCGCTTCGAAAAACAGGGAGGCCTCCGGTCGGACTTGCGCTCGATCATGGCGGACTGCGATATTGTTATCGCCACCACGGGCGCGGCGGGACTGATCAAGCCGGAGATGGTGAGCAAGGGGCAGATCATCCTCGCCCTCTCCAACCCCAACGCCGAGATCGATCCCGAAGTCGCGCTGGAGCGTGGTGCCGCCTTTGCTGCTGACGGCAAGTCAGTGAACAACGTCCTGGGCTTCCCCGGCATCTTCCGCGGCGCGGTGGACGCCCATGCCCCGCGCATCACCCACGAGATGCTGGTCTCCGCCGCCGAGACCATCGCTGCCATGACGCCCGCTGGAGAACTGGTCCCCAGCCCCCTGGAGAAGTCTGTCCACCAGGCGGTGGCGCGCGCCGTGGCCGAAACGGCCATCCGCCAGGGCATCGCCCGCGCGGAGTATGTGCCGTATGTGGAGGAATAAAAGCGTGTATTCCCTGCCCATGGGTTGAACCGTGCACACAGCCAAAAGGTCAAAACAAAGGACGGCCCGGCGGGCCGTCCTGATCGTTTTATCTGCAGCCAATGATTCGTTACTATTTCACCTTGTGGCCGTTCTTTTGCAGTGCTTCCTTCAATGTGAATCCCAGGCGGGTGATGCCCTCCCGGATGATATCGGGAGCGCAGTAGGAGAAGTTCAGGCGCATGGTGTTCGCGCCCCCGCCGTTGGGGTGGAAGGAAGCGCCCGGCACGAAGGCCACCTTGCGCTCAATGGCGATCTTGAGTACCTCCGTGGCGTCCACGCCCTCGGGCAGCATACCCCACAGGAACATGCCGCCCTTGGGGTGCGTCCAGCGCATCTCGGTCGGGAAGACCTCTTCCATCATCTCCAGCATCA
>CAYMQX010000407.1:0-2968 GCA_964392495.1 uncultured Anaerolineaceae bacterium | reverse complement strand
AGAGCGCACGGTTCGGGTCCGTGAGGTCCCGAGTTCAAATCTCGGCACCCCGACTTGAGCAAGAAGCAAGGACGCAGGCGTACCCGACGCCTGCGTTTTGTTTTGCAAAAGGTTCCGGTTTCTCCTGTGGGGGAATGCTGCAAATCTCGGGTCCCAGACTTGAGCCCATATGATTGGACCAAAAGGCTGGTCATTTTGAAATTTTATTTTGGCTCACGCCTTTGGGGTGGAACCGGAAAACATACCTGTAACGGCGGTATTGATACCGCCAGGCCGTTACTTGTGGACGCTATGCTCCCGCGATCCTATGGTTTACTTGCTGTCGAGGAATAAATCGCACATCCGCACACCCATTTAACCATCCATTTATCAGTTTTGGAACAATCTTATAAAACTGATTTATAAATCAGGTATGATTATCAATGCATGACGAGGTTGGTTTTGTCCACGGCATTGAAAGATGCCATTCTTCAAGACGCGATGAGGCGGGATATCACTACGGCCCGGCGTGTCGCTTTGCTGGAAACCCTGTGGAACGAACGATATCTCACGCGCGCCCAGCTCATCACCAGGGTCGAACTTCGGCTGGAGAAAAACTGCTTTGG
Source organism: uncultured Anaerolineaceae bacterium (assembly GCA_964392495.1). GTDB lineage: Bacteria > Chloroflexota > Anaerolineae > Anaerolineales > Villigracilaceae > JACPVF01. The sequence continues at coordinate 2,363 of CAYMQX010000407.1, read as the reverse complement.
GGTTTCAGCGTGGGAAGATACGTTTTATCGGGATATGCGGTTCGTGAAGCAGGCATTTGAAGCTGCGCGCTATCGACTGCTATACAGCCGAAACAAACAGCAGCCTGGCTACTACCTGGAGGGGCAACCTGCGCTGTCGTTTGAGATCAAACAAGTATTGAAGGGCAGTGCGGCGGACGTGGACCAACGCCAAATCGATATTTACCGCAAGCTATCTTTTGCAGAGCGCTTTCACCAGGGGTGTTCCATCAGTGATACCGCGCGTCAGGTAGTGGCTTATCGAATTCGCCAGGAAAATCCACGATTAACAGTTGCAGAAGCAAATCGAATGGCCTTACAGAGAGTGTATAGCCCATGACCAATAGGCCGTTGGACATTGCCGGTTTCCTAAAGTTGGTGATCGATGCGCTGAATGCTGCGAGGGTCGAATATCTGATCGGCGGCGCGATTGCAGAATGGGCATGGGGAGAACCGCGCGCATCTCAGGATCTGGATCTGGTTGTCAAGATCCCTATAAAATCCATCAAAAGACTTTCCAGGGAATTGGAAAAGCGGGATATGCTCATCCCGGCTGAGATCATCCTGGAAAACATCCTGGAAGACCGGGCAGATATCCCGCTCAATGCCATCCACATGTACAGCAGACTCAAAGCCGATTTATATCCGGTGCGGGAAGGGGATGAGCTTCGGCAGAGTGCCTTTCAACGGCGGGAACAGGTGGACTATGGACCCCCAATTGGAAAGGTGTATATTCACTCACCAGAGGACCTTATTCTGTATATGCTCATATACTTTGGACTCAGCCAGCAATCCAAACATTCTCGGGACATCGCGTCCATTCTGAAATCGAGGAAAAACGAACTTGATATGAACTATATCGAGCAATGGACAACTCGATTAGGGTTGGGTTCAATATGGAAGGAAATGCTTGACAACGTTTCCTGAGATTCGGTCCGGAGATATGAGGGACGCAAATCCAGACTCCAATCCCCGTGGCATTTGCTTCTTTCTTAATTCAGGGCAGCGCGGATCCTGCCAGGCTGATCTCCCACCAATGACAACCTGATGGCTCAATGCCATCTTGCAAGGTCATCCCATTCGATCCTTCAATTCTTCTAAATGTCCCAGTATTTCGGGGTGAAAATCATATTTATGCCGGTGGGGTAAGGCAGCGTGCGTGATCCGCTCCAACTCGATCAAGGAAATAAGGTTCTTCTGAATAAGAAAAATAATGTCGTCAAAATCCGTGTCAAAGCCGCGATCCAATTTACTCAGTGCAATGCTGTACGGATCGGCGACATGGATTTCCAGGTTTCCAAATTGACCAATGCGTATCTGGCGTTCAGCGCTTCCTTGTGGCAGGGGTACAAAACGATCAAGAGGAACCGGTTCCGCATCGATCTTCAATTCCCTGGCGATCTGCATGATGGACTGGTGAAAGTCACTTGGGCGCACATCATTGCCAACGAAGTCAATATCGATCGTTGGACGGGGACTTCCCAACAGCGCCAAGGCTCCTCCCCCGATAAGAATGAGTTGAGATCCAGGTGGAACGCGCTCTCCCAGGCTTTGCAGAAAAGATCTGATTTCAGATTTGTCCATGATCCATGCTATGCCCCCTTATACTGCAGGCCTTTTTGCCAGATTGTCGCCGCGTGTAAATAAGTACCCAGCCAATTTACCCTCGTGCCGCTTAACTCCTTATGACGTTTTGCCAGGGCACGCAGGTTTTCATCAGGGTCTTCCACCGGATGCAGGCCTAATTCCAGTGAAAAGTAATCTGGCAGCGATACGTCTTGCTGGTATTTTTTGCCCAGCCAGATTGCGGCAGTGTAATAGCATTGAAGCGTAAGGCGAGCAGCAGAGTCGAGCTTTTTTACAGCCCTCCGGACGTGTGTGGCGAATTCAGGATGTTCAAGAAAGAGGGGAATAAGCGATAGGCGCAGACGGGATTCGCCACTTTTCGCAAGGGCGTCGATCAGACGTGAGGGCCGTTTGTGCAGGGTCTCATTGGTGTGTTGGCCCCCCATGATGAAATTGACATCCAATGCCCGCAGTGCATTCGTGAGTTGAGTGCCTGTGATTTCAACTCTTGGGCTCATCATGTCATTATATCCCATGAGCCCCAAGCCCCGGTGGCGATCCGCTCTTCCATGGAAGGTGGGTCCAGAAAAGAGATGATGGAAAACGTTTCCGGAGATCCAGTCAGGCCTATGAGCGCGTACCAAAGCTCAAAAAAGGTATGATCGTCATACTCGAAATTCAATGACTTAATCAAGCAGCAAGGAAGCAGGCGTACCCGACGCCTGCCTTTTGTTTTAACGCTGCTCCCGATCGGTGTGGTGAGGAAGCAGGGTCTCCGG
>CAYMQX010000406.1:0-2969 GCA_964392495.1 uncultured Anaerolineaceae bacterium | reverse complement strand
GTAACCACAGGGGATCGTCACAATACGCGTGGGAGAACTCGGCTCCCAGAGTGAGCCATAACTTATGGACCGCCCTGGCGGAGTGATCTTTGAATACACCACCTGTGAGCGCCAGGCCAGCGCCGGCTTAACCTCCACCTGTCGGTTAACATCCGGTCCCGGATAGACCCCGTACAGCATGATTCCCGGCCTGACCATATCCAGGTGTCCTTCGGGGAACTGCAGGATCCCCCCCGAATTACAGAGATGGCGGAGGCGCGGTCGCTCCACCCCCAATTCATGATAGATGGATAAAACCTTCTGAAACCTTTCCAATTGGAGCAGCGAAAAAGAGCGGTCCGCCAGCTCGGAGTTAGCCAAGTGCGAATATATGCCCTCGATATCAAGGTGACGGCAGGCAAGTGATGCTTCAATGAATGGCCGGGCATCCGTATCCCGCACGCCCACACGCTCCATACCCGTATCAATCTTCAGGTGGGCACGCAGACTCTTTCCTGCCAGCCCTGCCGCGTGATCGCCCGCTATCAGCAGATCCTGCGAGGAGGCGGTCAGCGTCAGGTCATACTTCAAGTATTCCGGGATCTGATCAGGCAGCGCCCCTCCCATAACCAGAATAGGCTTTCTGATACCCAGTTCGCGAAGCTGGATCCCTTCCTCAAGCAGAGCCACTCCCAAATAATCAACGAACGGTTCAAGAAAAGGAGCGACACCTTCCACACCGTGCCCGTACGCATTCGCCTTTACCATAGCAAGAATCGCCGAGGGTGCCACCCATTTTCGGATAGCCTCCAGGTTGAGCCTGAGCTGTTTCAGGTTGACTTCCAGGTAGGTTGGGCGCATCCTGCTATTTTACGCACAAAGGCTTTGCGTGACAAAGGATATAACCGGCAATATTCCGGGCTGCAGGGTCAAATCGAACCGTCAAAAAGAAAGGGTACTTGACAAGACCTCTGTAAATCCTTATACTGGTTATACTAACACGTGTTAGTACGAGATTAAGGATGCCGTCAAACAAGCGTGCCACGAGTATGGATGTTGCGAAAATGGCAGGAGTCTCCCGCTCGACGGTTTCATTCGTCCTGAACGATGTTCCAGGCATCAGCATCAGTGAAGCCACCCGTCAGCGCGTCCGCAAGGCGGCCCAGGCTCTCAATTATTTCCCCAATTCCGCAGCCCGCAAGCTTGTGAGCGGGAAATCGAATACCCTTGGACTGATTCTCAGCCAGTCTCGGGAGCAGGTTTTTGTAGATGCATTCCTGCCGCAGGTGATCCTGGGCGTGGAGCAGGCTGCCATGGCACAGGGGTTTAACGTCCTGGTGAAACCTGTTTCACCTGAAGACACTGCTGGTTACACCCGCCTCATTAAGGAGAGCCACGTGGACGGGATCCTTCTATCCGGTCCGCGTCAGAGTGACCATGAGATCATCCGCCTGCACCAGGAAGGCGTTCCGGTGATGCTCATGGGGCAGCTCCCGGAGACGGATATTCCCTTTGTGGATGTCAACGCCGCGATGGGTGCCAAAACGGCGGTCAACCATCTGATCGAACGCGGTTACCAGCGAATCGCTCTCATCACAAATGCCCCCCTTTCCTATACATCAGCCCAACAGCGCCGCAGCGGCTATATCGCTGCCCTGGATCAGGCCTGCCTGCCCGTGGAACCGGCCATCATCCGGGAAGGTTCCTTCACCCCGGCCAGCGGATTCCGTGCCATGCAGGCGCTTCTGAAGAAGCGGCCCCGTCCCGATGCAGTCTTCGTGGCCAGCGATGTTGTCGCTGTAGGTGCCTTGCTGGCAATCAAGCAGGCCGGATTACGCATTCCGCAGGATTTGGCAGTGGTGGGATTCGACGATATTCCCCTTGCCGAGTACCTGGATCCGCCCCTGACCACAATTCGCCTGCCAGCCTTTGGACTTGGCTGGGCGGCAGGCGAGCGCCTCATTCGCCTGATCCGCGGCGAAGGGCTTGACGAGCATGACGTGTTCGTCGAATCAAAATTGATCATCAGAGTCTCCAGCGGCCCATCCGCTGTTTCTTCCTGATTGGAGACTTCGTTCTTCAAATTGAAAGGAGGTGGTTGCTCTCCACCCTGTAGTTCCAGGTTCGATAATGTCGTATCCAACCAAACTTTCGGAGGACGAGAAAATGTCAAGAATCAGCAAGTTGCTGACCATGGTTTCAATGCTGGCCATCCTGCTTGCCGCCTGCGGCGCTCCTGCAACTCAGGCCCCACCGGCCGCGACCGAGCCCCCGCCCACCATGGCCCCTACTGAGGCTGCCACCGAGGCTCCCACCGAGGCTGCCACTGAGCCGCCCGCCGCTGCCATTGATTGTATGGGCGCCGCATCGGGTGACGAAATCAGCATGATCTACCAGTGGTCAGGCGTGGAAGAAGAAAGCCTCAATAAGATCCTTCAGCCTCTTGTGGACGCCTGCGGACTCGTGCTCAAGCCCGAATCCACCCGCGACCAGGCGCTGCTCGATACCCGCGTCCAGGCCGGTACGCCGCCGGACATCGCTTTCTGGAATGTAACCCAACTTAACCAATACAAAGACAAACTCTTTCCAATGGACGAGCTTGGCGCCAGCCAGGATGACTACATCCCTGGGTCAAATGATCCGGGAATGGTTGACGGGAAGTGGCTGGGCCTGCCTGTAAAATCTGACGTTAAGACCATAATCTGGTACAGCCCGGCCAACTTTGAAACCCTCGGGTACACAGTCCCCACTACCTGGGATGAGCTGGATGCCCTTGTTGAGAAAATGGTCGCAGATGGCAAAGTGCCATGGTCAATGGGTCTCGAATCCGGTGACGCCACCGGCTGGACCGGATCGGACTTCATTCAGGATATCCTGCTCGTACAGCAGGGGCCTGCATACATAAAAGGCTTGATTGACGGAAGCATCTCGTACGATGATGCAGGCGTTCAAAAAGCCTACGAGACTTACGGAAAATGGGCCAAAGACCC
>CAYMQX010000405.1:0-2998 GCA_964392495.1 uncultured Anaerolineaceae bacterium | reverse complement strand
GCCAGCAGGCCGAGCAGGCCGCTGAACAGGCCGGCCTTGACGGCCTGCACCGGGTTGCGGGTGAGCAGGCCCTCGGTGACACCGATAAAGAAGCCGATGCTCAGGCCGATCAACGCGCCGACCAGCGCCTCGCTGAGGTACAGGTTGGAGGCAAAGGACAGGCCCAGCATGTCGCTGACCTGCCAGCCGATCAGGCCTCCGATGCCGCCCAGCACGGCATAGAAATAGGTGCGCATCCTTCTACTCATTCGATTTTTCTCCTTCCTCTTCTGCAAGGAAAAGGTTCGACCAGGTCACCATGCTGCGGCCGTAGTTGCCGTCCAGCTCGTGGAAACCGAAATAGCGGGTGGGGTCAAAAGCGCCATTGTTCTGCCGGATGAAGAAGCCGCCGTTGGAGGAATGCGGCTCGACCACCAGCGCCACCTGCCAGGGTTCGGGAAAGAAGTGCTTGTGCAGCCAGGTGTCATAATGCGAGAGGAAAATGCCCATGCGCGGGTGGGTGTGATACCAGCCCACGATCTTCTTGCCGGCATGGTGGAGGTCGATCTGGTCGTGGATCTCCACCAGGCTGTCCTGTGTGAAGGTCAGGTACACGCTGCCCTGGCGGGTATGGCGGGCCGGGAGGGCGTGTTCCACCACGATGAACTGGCCGCCTTTTTCGTCCGCGCACCACTCTCCCACCAGGATGCCGCCGACTTCGTTATCCAGGTCACTGACCGAGTGCATGCAAATGCGGCTGTAGGCGATCTGCGTCAGGAACACCGAGACCAGGGGCTGCAGGCCGGAGGAATCATAGGACGAGTTCCAGCGGCGCGCTTTCGATATGGGCAGGGGTGTGGTTTTGGGCTCCATGGTATCCGCGGGGGCGATCTGAAGGTTGATCTTGAGTGGCATATAAGGCTCCCTGGCCCCTCACCCCCGCCCCGGGAAGGGGGCAGGTGGGTGAGGGAGGGAACGGTGTGATGGGATCAGCCGGCCGTAACGTCGGCGGTCATCATCAGGCGGTCGTTCTGCGGGATGCCCGCCTGCTGCAGGGTCTCCTCCTCCTTGAGCTCGCGGCCCAGGGCCTTGCTGTCGAGCCGGTAGGCCATGGCGCGGCCGTCGGGGCCGGTGGTGGGGAGCTCGAGCGAGGTGGTCAGTTCGGGGATCAGCTCCTTCACGGAGACATCATCGGGCACCTCGGCATTGCGGCTTCCGCCGGAGGGAAGGACGATCGTGACGGGAATGTCGGACATGGGGTTACTCCTTTTTCCTAAGTTGGATGGGACGACGCTTGCAAAACCGGTTTGTGCACACAGCGGGAGGTAAGCTATTTCAGGCGGATCTTCAGCCTGGGCTTTTCGGGGGTGGGGAGCTTGATCCCGGGGGAGGGCTTTCCAGCGGGCTTGGGCTCGGAGGAGGCAGGGCCGATGCTGATCTTCGGCTTGCTGCCGTTGCCGTCGTGGGATTCTTCGGAGGCCACGCTCAGCTTCGAGGTACCCGGCTTGGGCTGGACCCTGGGCTGGGGCTTGGGCTTGTCCTCGGCGGCGGGCGCGAAGCTGATGGAGGGGCGCGGGCGTGCGGGCGCGGGGGCCGCGGCAGGCACTTCCTCTTCGCCGGTCTTCAGCTTGACGCGTTCGGGGCGCATGAGCTCGCGCTGGTCGAGGGGGAAGGCGTCCGGGTGGGTCTTGCGGTACTCGCGGCTCCAGCGGGCGGCCTCGGGGTCCCAGGGGAAGGGCGGCTTGGTGGGGTCGTCGTGGAAGTTCTTCCACTGGAGCATCTCGCCCAGCATGATGACCAGGCGGTCGAGCGAGCGGCTGGCGGTCCACCAGGCGGCGTCGATGCAGACCGTGCCGTTCAGGTGGTTGATGTTGGGGTGCCAGATGGGCGTCAGCCACTTCATGCCGGGCCAGCGCTGCGGGTATTGGTTGTGGAGGTAGATCTCCACCTGGTGGTGGTCCGCATACTTGGGGTTGCCCTGGCGGTCCACATCCACGATGCTCTTGCATTTGAAGGTGACGATATAGCGCTCGGGGGGCAGGTTGGGGCGGGAGGAGATGGCCTTGAAGGAGATCAGGTCGCTGCGGGCGTCCAGCTCCTGCATCAGCTCGTAGTCGCCGCGCAGGCGGCGCATGCGGGGGCTGTCGGCCACGGCCTGGTTGCCGGCGCCGGCGGTGATATCGGCGGTGATCATCAGGCGGTCCTCGTTGGGGACGCCGGCCTCGGCCAGAGTCTCTTCGTTCTTGAGCTCGCGTCCGAGGGCTTTGCTGTCCAGGCGGTAGGCCATGGCGCGCCCGTCGGGGCCGGTGGTGGGGAGCTGCAGCAGCGAGGCGAACTCGGACAGCAGGTCCTGGACGGCGACGTCATCCGGAACTTCGGCGGGGCGCACACCGCCGCTGGGCAGCACAATCGAGACATTGATTTCAGGCATGAGATCCTCCAGTCGGAGTTGGGTTGCTAATTGAGGTGCGGGACCTGACAGACGCCGGTGATGTCCCAACAATCCTTGTGGTGCAGGGCGTGGCAGACTTCGCATTCCATGACCCCGCGGGGGTCGGCGCGGCTGACGGGTTCCAGGCAGAAGGGGCAGCGGTGCTCCTCGACCACGGCGAACTGGACTCTGGCCTTGCGGCCGCGGCGCGGCTTGGGGCGCACGGGCAGGTCGGCGGCGGTGATGGCGCGCACCAGGTTCTTTGGGCGGCGGCGGGTGTGGCGCAGCCGGACGGCGGGTTCCACCGGGAGGGCCGCGCCGCGCGAGCGGGGCGCCGGCTGCACAGACAGGGGAGCAGGCTCATAACCCGCCTGGGCCCGCAGGGATTTGAGCGCCATGCGGCGCGGGCCGGGCTCCACCTCGATCACGGCGGGGGACATCTCCCGCAGCACCGGCTCCACCTGGTAGGAGGCCGCCTCACCGCGCACTTGCAGGGCGCGGCGCCGCCAGGCGGAGAGCGCCAGAAGCACCAGGTACACACCCAGCCCGGCCTGGGCGATGGCATCCCAATCGTAGGCCCGCGGCCAG
>CAYMQX010000404.1:2059-3029 GCA_964392495.1 uncultured Anaerolineaceae bacterium | reverse complement strand
AACTGACCGCCCGCCACCAGTTGAGCGATCGTGTCCACCACGAAGGCCGCCTCGGCGTAATCGTCCGGCGCTTCATAAAAGAAGACCTTTTCGCCCTCGCCCCGTTCGCTGTACAGTCTCTTCCGGCGGCGGTTCGGAGCCCGGTTGATGACGCCCGTTGCCGCATCCAGGATCGTTTGGCGCGAGCGGTAGTTCTGCTCCAGCAGGATCACCTGCGCTTCGGGAAAATCCTCCTCGAAACGCCGGATATTGCGGTAGTCTGCGCCCCGCCAGCGATAGATCGAATTGTGCACCACGATCCCACCCGCCAGGTAGTTGTGCAAGTTCTCCACTTCGAAATCATGGACCTCACCTCGATATGCTATCCGACTGACTTCCTTGATCTCATCCTCGACGATGTCTCCATTCTCCTCCCGCGCAAGGATCATGGAGGGGTGAAGCTGGCTGGCGGGCATTATATTGAAGCGCGCGTGTGCTGGCCGGTTCCCTTTGCCGGTGAGGAACGCGCCGGTTACCACTTCGCTTCCTCCTGCCGCCTCGCTCAATTTCTGAGCCTCCTTGTGAATATCTTCGTAATTAAGGCGATTGATCCCCACCCGCCAGTTCGAGCGACGCTTATGGAGCGGGTTGTACCCCATTCCCTTCAGTTGCTCCGCCAGTTCAGGCTGGCTGCTCCAGAGATCGACCCGGTGCGCATGCCATGGAGATTGCCCGGTTATTCTTCCATCCCCGAAGTATCGCAGGTTGATGATGTTGCGGAATGTCCCCTGTGGCATGTAATGAGGGAATCGGACGTCCATATCGTGATCTTCCAAAAGGCGCGCGGCATTGGCACAGGTATCGATCCTGGAAAATAACCGGTCAATGTGTTCCTGCGACATGCGCATTCGGCGGCCCCGTACATGGAATACGGTGGTGGGGATGCCGTATTGGAAGGAGTAGAACGATTCCCAATAGTGCGCTTCCCCCC
>CAYMQX010000404.1:0-2049 GCA_964392495.1 uncultured Anaerolineaceae bacterium | reverse complement strand
ACTTTTAAGACCCAGATCTTATCCGCATTTTCCTGGTTGCCGCGTACTTTTAAGCCCATCTGAAGTTCTTCATTTAACCCGTCGCTGCGCGCATGCGAGGCAATACCGATCCGGTAGCCCTTGTCCTTGCGATACATTAAATAAACATAGTGCAGCCCCGGCTGGATTCCCAGTCGCGCGAAAACCATGTGATTGGGCGTGGACTCGAATGACATTCCTCCCCGGGTCACAACTCTGACCAATTCGCCCTCATGGAACCTTTTTCCTGCATGGACCACTTTGGCAGCCAGTGTCGAGCCGCGGCCGCTGGCGGCGATCACGCGGTCGCCCGGTTTGATATCTTCAATGGGTTTCATCCCCTCCGGGGTTAATATTGGTGTTCCGGCCGGGAAGCATTGATCCGGATCTCCGACGCAGAATATATTGTGGTGCGCCGAAGCCAGGTGCTTGACCAGCGCGTACTGCGCCTGGTTCGTATCCTGGAACTCATCCACCAGCACGTGCCGGAAGCGCTTTGCGTATTTCTCGCGCACCTCCGGGTTGGTCTCCAGCAGTTGTGCCATGTAGAGCAGCAGGTCATCGAAATCCACCGCATTGCTGGCGACCAGCCGCTTCTGGTATTCCTCGTACACCCGCCGTATCACCTCGTCCCGGTAGGTCTGGGTGGGAAAGTCCCCCGGTCCGATCAGTTCGTTCTTGGCCCGCGAGATCGACGCGTGTACGCTGTTCACGCGGTAGAGCTTCTCGTTCAGGTTCATCTCGCGGATCACAGCCTTCACGATCCGCTCCTGGTCATCCGTATCGAAGATGACGAAGTTCGACTCCACCGGCAGGAGCGCCGCTTCACGCCGCAGCAGCCTTGCGCAGATGGCGTGGAACGTTCCCAGCAGCATTCCCTCCGTGGCCTGGACCCCCAGCACCGCCTCCACCCGCTCGCGCATCTCGTTCGCCGCCTTGTTGGTGAAGGTCACCGCCAGGATCTGCCACGGCCGCACCCCCTCCTCCGCGATCAGCCAGGCGATCCGCTGCGTCAGCACGCGCGTCTTCCCCGAGCCGGGACCGGCCACCACCAGGATGGGACCGTTCCCTGCGGAGACCGCCTGTCGTTGTTGTGGGTTAAGTTTGTCGAAGATATCCATGTGAGGGAGGAGGCATGAAAAAGTTTTTAGACGGAAGCCCCGCAAATCCCGGCCTGGTGCGATTCTCCGGCGCGGAACCTGCGGGGCGCGATATTAAAGGAACACGAAGCGCCGCACGGCTCAGGCCGGCGCTCCCTCCAGCTGCGAGGTGCATTCCGGGCAGCGCGTGGCCTTGATATTGATGCTGGATTTGCAGTACGGGCATTCCCTGGTGGTCGGCGCCGGGGCCTGTTTGGGCTTTGTGAAATTGTTGGCCGCCTTCACGATCAAGAATATCACCAGCGCGATGACCAGGAAATCGATGATGTTCTGGACGAAGGTCCCCCACTTCACGGAAGCGTTCCCGATGGTGATGGCTCGTTCCGAGAGATTGATGCCCCCCATCAGCAGCCCGATCAGCGGCATCAGGATGTCTCCCACCAGTGAGGCCACGATCTTCCCAAATGCCCCACCGATGATCACACCCACAGCCAGGTCCAGCACATTGCCGCGCATTACAAAATCACGGAATTCCTTTAACATCAGACCTCCAGTTGGAATTGATAAGCTGCACGTATTCTACTTATTGCATCTGCCATTGTCAATTGAATAACCCCGCATCCGGCGGCTGTGGCTCCAGGCGCTCCGTCACCTGCCATCCTGCCTCCATTTTCTGTCCTCCCAGTATTCCGATCCCTTTCCTCCACATTCTCCTTACCCGCCTCCAAAAGTCCCATACGCCGGGTGCAGGGCCATTTAGTACTCCGGTATTGCTTAAAACAGTTCTCAAGGACCGTTTTTCTTACCCACGCCTGGGCTACGATGACTCTACAACCTGCCGCCGTTGACGGTTGGGCTTATTTGGGTATAATCTGCTTGCTGCGCACCGGTACGATTGCCTACGAAAATCCAAATGCAGCAAAGGAATCCG
>CAYMQX010000403.1:0-3030 GCA_964392495.1 uncultured Anaerolineaceae bacterium | reverse complement strand
GGAAGAAGAAGATCCGCCGCAGGAACAGTTCCAGCAGGCGGTTGAAACGCAGCCATGTGAGAGGCACAGGCGCGAACCCGCCGTCGGCCAGGCGGTGGGTGGCATCCAGGATGGTGTAGCGCACAGCCGCCTCCCCTCCCGCCAGGCGGGTGTTCTCGTGGGTCTCCGGCAGGTTGTGGTGGCTCTGCCCGCCCGGCAGGTGACGGTAATCGTGGTTCTGGTGGACGATCGTGACCGAAGGCGTGCAGTCCACAACGGGCCAGCGCTCCTGCCGCGCCCGGTAGATCATCCAATTATCCCAGCCGGCGCGTCCGATGGCAAAATCCGGCACCTCCCGGTAGCACTCGCGCGGGAAGAGGAAGAAATCGCTCCCGGCCGGGCGGTGGAGCAGGCCATGCTCGCGAACCTGCCCGCGCAGGCGAACCTGCCAGCCCGCTTCAAAATCGAGAGGCTGGCGGATATCCAGGTCCCAGCGCTGGCTGAGCAGCACAAAGGCCTCCCGCCAGCGGAGCGAGCGGACTGCGGCCTCCACAAAATCGTTCATCAGCAGCATATCCGCGTTGACGATGCACAGCAGCGGGCTGTCGCTGGCGCGGCGGGCCAGTTCGAACATGGACGAGATGAGCGGCGTACCTGCCGCGTTGCGCTCCACCCCGGGCAGGTGCATCACACCCAACTGTGCGGCGGCCTCCGCCAGGCCGGCCTCCTCCCCCAGCAGCAGGACCTGCACATCGGGCAGGAGCGTCCAGGCGCGGATGGCGTTGCGCTGGATGGTCGCAATATGCGGATCGGTGAACGGCTTGGGGGCCGAAAACAGGGTAAGAAGGGGCATCAGTGACCGGCGCGTTCGTCGATGTCTTTGAGGGTCTTGTGCTTCACTCCGGCGTTGATCTGCATCAGTCCCGGCTCGGAATGCACCAGTTCGAGCACCTCGGTCCAACTGAAATCATCGCGGCCACCGAAGCGCGCGTACACCTGGCGGATGAACTCCAGGTCTTCGGCGGTATCCACCGTCCAGCGGTAATCGCCGAAATCGCTCCTGTGGTGGAGCAGCGCGATCTTGCAGCCGCGCGGTGAGGTGCCCGCCTCCAGCCTGCGGCCCTCGGGAGCTTGCTGCGCTCCCTCGGGAGCCAACTGCGCTCCCTCATAAAACCATGGCATGACGTGCTCGCGCTGCTGCGGAGCGTCCGCGTTCTTCCAGGCCTCTTCCAGGGCCTCAAAGGTGCAGGCCTCCACGTCCAGGCCAATGGGGTAGCTGCGGCGCCAGGGCGGGGGCAGGCGGTTGCAGGCAAAGTCGTAACCGCCCTCCAGCAAGGTGCCCACCACAGCATCGATCAAGGTGGGGTCGATCACCGGGCAGTCCGCGGTGATGCGCACCACGACCTGCGCCTCCGCCTCCCGCGCCACCTGATAATAGCGGTCCAGCACATCGTAAAGGCTGCCGCGCGCGCAGGGAAGGCCGCTGAAACCGCAGTACTCCGCCACGGCGTCGTCAGAGGGGTCGGTGGTGGTCGCAAAAATAGTCTCGTCCACGCGGACAGCGCGTGAAGCCCGCAGGTACACGCGCTGAAGCATGGGCTGACCGTCGATCTCCGCCAGGATCTTGCCCGGCAGGCGCGAGGAGCTCATGCGCCCCTGGATGATGGAGACGACCCTGGTCATTCTTCGATCTGCTCGGGCTCCCCATCTGTGGAGGCTGCAGGGGTGGAAGGCGAAGGCGCTGAAGCCGCGGGCGGGACAGGCGTGGGCTCCGCTTTGGAAACCACCTGGCCCTGCTCGCGCATGGACTTCTGCAATCCGTCGATCTGCTTGCGAGAGCGTGAGATGAGGAAGGCGTTCTTGATGACGGTGGGGACCATGACCAGGATGCCGATCACAACACCGATGGCCAGGCTGGAGAGGATGAACAGGGCGAAGGGACCTTCCATTTTGAGCGTGAAGAAGGCCACCTGGATGATGTCCGAGTTTTGCAGCGCGAAGGCCACCGACACGATGGCGAGGATCAGGGCGACGATCAGGGTGAAGATCATGTGAGTCTCCTTTTATCTGTGCGGCTCAGGCAGTTTGTGCCTCGGAGGGGATGGGCAGCCGGTCCACCAACCCCTTCAAGCGGAATTTTTCCACATAGTCGCGCACCATCCAGTAGTCCAGCCCGACCTGCGCGGCGATGTCGAAGACCGAAAGGTCGCCTTCGAAGCAGGTCATGATCTTTTCGATGGCCCGGTTGAGCGCCCAGTTCTCGCGCCAGTCCACCCACAAGCCGCTGCCGCTCAGGAAGACCGGTCCGCGGAAGTTGCGGCGGGGGATGTAGTTGGAGGCGAAGATGCGCACGATCTCCTCCGCAGAATGGGCGGCCTCCACCAGCATCCCCTCGTCGATGATGTCCAGGTTGTCGTCCGAGGTGTGGTACTCGTCATAAGGCCAGCGGTTGAGCGAGATGCAGGGGACGTTCACGCCCGGACCGTTGACCACGCGCTCGTCGTTGGCGGGTGCGGAGGCGAAATCGCGCCCAGGGTGTTTCCCAGCCTGCATGATCTGTGCGGCGATGCGGTCCAGCAGGTGGTCGTGCTGGCGGCTGTGGTGCCAGGCCAGCGGGCCGCGATTGCCGGTCATCTCTAGGAAGATCCCACCGCGCAAAGCCGGGATCAAGTCCTCGTTGTGCGCCAGCCAGGCGATCGTCCCGATCGTCTCGGGGCCGAACCAGAAACGCACGCTCATGGAGCCGGGCGGGAGAGGTCTCTCCGCCAGGAGGTGCGCCAACTCGATGGCACTGACCACGCCCGCGGCGTCGTCGTTAGCCTGCATGGGGTGGCAGGTGTGCGCCTGGACGAGGAACTCGCCCGCTTCCGGGACAGGTCCGCCATCGGGATGTACCACGGCGGTTGCCACACGAAAGCCCTGTGCCGGGTCGGTGACGAACTCTGTGCGGATCACGGCATGGTAGCGGCGGTCGCGCGGCAGAGCATCCTGGGCCTCGCGGCTCAGGCAGAAACCCCAATCGCGCTCGTAATACTTGAACACCCAGGGGAT
>CAYMQX010000402.1:0-3036 GCA_964392495.1 uncultured Anaerolineaceae bacterium | reverse complement strand
GGGGCCGGGGGGATCGGTCTCGCGGCGGGGGATTTTTGCCTTACAATCAGGTCAGCCTCCCCAAAGTCCGGCTTGCGGAACGCCGCCCCCTCCGGTATGATACAGGGACCGGCGACTGGCTGGCCGGGAGGCGGAACGGATCACAGCCATCCTGCCGCGGCAGGTCCTCCAGCACCCGCCGCCGGTTCGGGAAACCATCCAATGAAAATTCTCTTCAACCATGCCACCCTGGCCGGCAAAGAGTTCGAGTATATCGGGCAGGCCATCCGCGACGCACACATATCCGGCGACGGGCCATTCTCCAAAAAGTGCCATGCCCTCCTGGAGAGCGAGCTGGGTGTCGCAAAGGCCCTCCTGACCACCTCCTGCACCCACGCCCTGGAGATGGCCGCCCTGCTGCTGCGCATACAGCCGGGGGATGAGGTCATTCTTCCCGATTTCACCTTCGTCTCCACGGTCAACGCCTTTGTGCTGCGCGGGGCGCGGCCCGTCTTCGTGGATATCCGCCCGGATACCCTCAACCTGGACGAGACCTGCCTGGAGGCGGCCATCACGGAGCGCACGCGCGCCATCGTGCCCGTCCACTACGCGGGCGTCGGCTGCGAGATGGATGCCATCCTGCAGATCGCCCGGCGGCACGGCCTCCCGGTGGTGGAGGATAACGCCCACGGCCTGTTCGGGCGCTACAAGGGCCGGTACCTCGGCACCTTCGGCGTCCTGGCGACCCAGAGCTTCCACGAGACCAAGAACTTCACCTGCGGCGAGGGCGGCGCGCTGCTGGTCAATGACCCTGCCTATACCGAGCGCGCCGAGATCATCCGCGAGAAGGGCACCAACCGCTCGCGCTTCTTCCGCGGCCAGGTGGACAAGTACACCTGGGTGGATATCGGCTCCTCCTACCTGCTCGCCGACAGCCTGGCGGCCTTCCTGTATGCCCAGTTCGAGCAGCGCGAAAGCATCCAGGCGCGCCGCCGCGAGATGTGGGAGTTCTACGCCCGCAGCCTGGCCGATTGGGCCGCGGAGACCGGCGTGCGCTTGCCCTTCGTCCCCGAGCATGTCCAGCAGCCCTGGCACATGTTCTACCTGCTCCTGCCAGACCTGGAGACCCGCACGCGCTTCATCGCTCATTTGCGCGGGCAGGAAGTGGAAAGCGTTTTCCACTACCTGCCCCTGCATCTCTCAGACATGGGCAAAGGCTTTGGCGGGAAGCCCGGCGATTTCCCGGTGACCGAGCGCGTCAGCGACCAGCTCGTGCGCCTGCCCTTCCACAACAGCCTGAGCGGCAGCGACCTGGAGTACGTCGCAGAAGCCATCCTGTCCTTCCGCCCCTGACCCCTCCCGCCATCCGCCCTTCCCGAGGCAGAGTGTCCGATACCCTTACCCATTCTGTTGATCTGATCATCCCCCTCTTTAATGAAGCCGCCGTGATCGGGCAGTTGCACGCCCGCATCCGCGCCGTGGTGGACGGCCTGCCCTATGAGTTCCGCTTCCTCTATGTGGACGACGGCTCCACCGACGGCACGACGGCCTCGCTTTCCGCGCTGGCCCAGGCCGACCCCCGCGTCACGCCGCTCCTGCTCAGCCGCAACTTCGGACACCAGGCCGCCCTCAGCGCCGGGATGCAGGCCTCGCACGCCGATATCGCCATCACCATGGACGGTGACGGCCAGCACCCGCCCGAACTGATCCCGCAGATGCTGGAGCTCATCCGCCAGGGCTACGACGTGGTCCAGACCCAGCGTGTGGAACCGGCGGGCGCGGCCTCCTTTAAGAAATGGAGCTCCGACCTGTTCTACCTGTTCATCAACCTGGTCAGCGGCACGCAGATCCTGCCGGGCGCAGCGGATTTCCGCGCCCTCTCGGCTCAGGCCATGGCGGCGCTCCGCTCCATGCCCGAGTTCCACCGCTTTCTGCGCGGCATGGTGGCCTGGATCGGCTACCCCTCCGTGATCCTGCCCTACCAGCCCGGCAGCCGCATCGGCGGCCACTCCAAGTATTCCCTCGGCAAGATGTTCCGCCTGGCGATGGACGCCCTCTTCTCCTTCTCGCTCGTGCCGCTCTACATCGGGCTGAGCGCCGGGGGGCTGCTGCTCTGCCTGGCGCTGGCCGAGATCGCCTATGTGCTCTCCGTGTGGATCGGCGGGCGCACTTCGGAGCTGGCCCCCGGCTGGAGCTCGCTCATGTTCGTGATCCTCATCGTGGGCGGCGTCCTGATGGTGCTGCTGGGCTTCATCGGCGTGTACATCGGTTACATCTTCCAGGAAGTGAAGCGGCGCCCGCTGTATCTCATCAAGCAGGAGCGGCACCCTGAATAGCCCCGCCCGCCCCCGTTTTGTATTCACCTTTCTGCGCCACGGCGAATCAGTGGGCAACGCCGAGGCCCGCCGCCAGGGGCAGATGGACTACCCGCTCAACGACACCGGGCGCGCCCAGGCCCGCCTCCTGGCCGAACGCTGGCTGGAGGAGGGCGCCTCCTTCGACACGGTCATCTCCAGCCCGCTGGCGCGCGCCCGCGAGACGGCCGAGCTCCTCTGCGCCGCCCTCGGCTTCCCCCTGGAAGGCGACCCCCTCTGGCTGGAACGCTCCGCCGGCGACCGGCAGGGGCTGACCCTGAACGAGATGCGCCAGATGCCCCGCCCCGAGATCACCAACCCCTACACCGACGTGGGCGGCAGCGGCGAGGGCGACTGGGAGTTGTTCCTGCGCGCCGGCAGGGCCCTGCACGAACTTCTGCGCCGCCCCACCGGGAATTACCTGATCGTCTCACATGGCGGCCTGCTCAACCAGGTGCTGCACGCCGCGGCGGGCATCACCCCCCACGGCGTCTCCGGGGGGCCGCGCTTCCGCTTTGAGAACACCGCCTTCGCCCGGCTCATCTACCTCCCCGCCATCCACCGCTGGGAGTTCGACGCTCTCAACGACCACGCCCACTGGACCGAACGCCTCGCCTCACTCGATTGACCATGCAGACCTCCAGCCTCCCCTCCATGAAGTTCCTGAGCTTCGGAGCGGGCGCCATCGGCACCTATATCGGTG
>CAYMQX010000401.1:0-3044 GCA_964392495.1 uncultured Anaerolineaceae bacterium | reverse complement strand
GCCTTCGATGGCCCCGCCCGGCATGCACTGATCCCCAACCTGGTGCCGGCAAGAGACCTGCCCAATGCATTCAGCATGACCTCGATCGCCTCCCAGGCGGGGGCGGTCATCGGACCGGCGCTTTCGGGCGTGGTGATCATCCTGGCGGGGCAGCAGGGAGTGTACTACTTCAATGCGATCTCCTTCCTGGCGGTAATCCTGGCGCTGTTCCTGATCGGGCAGGTGCAGCAATCCGCCCCGAAGAACGGGAACGGGGTCAGTCTGATAGCGATACAGGAGGGGATCCAGTTTATTGTGACCCACCCCATCATCCTGTCTTCGATGCTGCTGGATTTCGTGGCGACTTTCTTCGCTTCAGCCAACACGCTGATGCCGATCGTGGCAAGGGACATCCTGAAAGTGGGAGTCGTCCAATATGGGTGGCTTTCAGCAGCGCAATCGGCAGGGGCGGTAGTGGCCGCCCTGGTCATCTCGCAGGTGAATGAACTGCGGCGGCAGGGGCAGATCTTCCTGGGGGCGGTGGTCGTTTTTGGGGCGGCGACGGTGTTGTTCGGGATGACGCGCTCTTTGGTGGTGGCGTGGAGCGCACTGGCCGTGACAGGTGCAGCGGACGCGGTGAGTACGATCATTCGCAACACGATCCGGCAATTGCGGACGCCCGACCATATCCGTGGACGAATGACCAGCATCAACCAGATATTTTTCCAGGGCGGGCCGCAGTTGGGAGAGATCGAGGCGGGAAGCGTGGCGCAATTACTGGGTGCGCCGATCGCGATCATCACAGGCGGAATTGGCTGTATCCTGGGAATGGGGCTGATCATTGTCAAATGGCCGCAATTAATTTCGTATAACGGTGACGAGCCGGGGTTGGCTGGCGAAACTGCGGGCTGACGGCCATACAGAAACCCTACGATATCGAAAAATAGTACCTTTGAACGTTGACTTGCCGGTTGAAACTGGCTATACTGAAACCAAGAGGTAATGCTGACATGCGAGTCGTTGACGAACATAACCGGAGAAAAGCCTAAGGCACATGGGTTCACCGTGTGCCTTTTTGTTTCACCTCTTTCAAAAAGGAGAAAAACATGGACTATGGACTGATCGGGAAACGTGAGAAAGCCAAGCGCTACGCCGAGGATCCAAAGCGTTTCCGCTTCAATCAATTCGACCTGACCTTCCATGGCGACAATAACGACCACCATGTGTCCTATCATGACGGCAGTTTCAAGTGCGATTGCGAATTCTTCCTTACCCATGACCGCTGCAGTCACAGCATGGCATTGGAAATCCTGCTGAACGATATGCTTGCCCAGCCAGCGGGGGCTTGATCTGACAATTGAACAGCGTGACCGCCCTCGAAGGAGAGGGCGGTCTTTTTTTGTAGGAAGAGCATCTTGGGGTAGAATCACGGCCATGAAATCAGCCTTCTCAAGGCGCGACCTTCTGAAACTTGGTGGACTGAGCGCAGCGGGCATGGCGTTCGCCCCTCTGGCTCCGGGAGGCTGGGCCGGATTCGACGATAGCGATGTCGTGCGGGTGGCAACAGCCTCGGTCAGCGTCTATAGTGAACCCTCGGATAAGAGCGTCATCACAGGGACATGGTACAAGGATGATCTGGTCCATGTGTATGGGGAGACGGTGGGGAGGGAGCCGGTTTACAACCCGGTCTGGTACCGGGTATGGGGCGGTTACATGCATCGCTCCCGGCTTCAACGAGTGAAGAATATCCCCAATATCCCCCTGGATTCGATCCCGGAGGGGACACGCCTCATGTCGGAGGTGACGATCCCGTACACACAGCCGTGGAGACATACCAAGAGTCGGGGCTGGGAACTGTTGAACCCGCGCCTGTATTACGAGTCGGTGCACTGGCTGGAAGCGGTGGAGGAGGGCCCGGACGGGAAGGCGTGGTACCGGATCTTCGATGAATTGACGGGAACCTATTATGCCCGCGCAACGGACTTCCGGGTGATTCCGAATGAAGAATTGGCACCCATCTCGCCTGAAATCCCCTGGGAGAACAAGCGGGTGGATGTGAACCTGACAACCCAGATCCTGACCGCGTATGAGTATGAGAGGATCGTCTTCCAGACGAATATTTCATCGGGCATTCCTTCGGGGCGGAGCAGCCCGCGCGAGCTCTCGACCAAGACGCCGGACGGCGAATTCCATATCCAGGAGAAGATGCCCTCCAAGCACATGGGCAACGGTAATCTGCTGGCGGATGCGGATGGGTATGAGCTGCCGGGCGTCCCCTGGACCTGTTTCTTCACAGATGCCGGCCATGCATTTCACGGCACCTACTGGCATGAGAATTTCGGCACACCGATGAGCCACGGGTGCATCAACATGCGCACCAGCGAGGCCAAATGGCTCTTCCGCTGGGCGCGCCCTCCGCATGTACCGGCGGACCTGTCCACAAAATATTACTTCCGTGGCTATGGCACGACGGTTACGATCCATTACTGATGCCCTCCCTGACCTGGCCTGGAAAGCGTCTTCCGGAACCCCGCCCGACGAGTCTGCAGCTCGATGAGGTGATCTTCCCCAATGGAGAGGGATATCCCTCTGCCTTCCCGGCAGACCGGCTTTTCCTGGGCGACAACCTCGAGATCCTTGCAACCCTGCTTCCCGAGTATGAGGGCCGCATCCAACTGATCTATGCCGACCCGCCTTTCTTCACCAATCGGAAGTACCCGGCGCGGATCGGCAGAGGGGAAGATTCGCGCAAGCCGCGGGGATGGCGGTTGAGTGAGGGGTATCCAGACTCATGGACCGACCTGGACGAGTACCTGCAATTCCTTTATGAGCGCCTGGCCCTGATGGTCCGCCTGCTGACGCCAAGCGGGATGCTTTATCTGCATCTGGACTGGCACGCCGACGCTTATGGCCGCCTGCTGCTGGATGAACTGATGGGGGCGGAGAATCTGGTCAATGAGATCATCTGGACCTACCATGGACCTTCACCCATCCGGCGGGCATTCAATCGGAAACACGATACGATCCTGGCCTATTCAAAAGGGCCGGACTATACCTTCAACGCA
>CAYMQX010000400.1:0-3048 GCA_964392495.1 uncultured Anaerolineaceae bacterium | reverse complement strand
GATCTGGCCATTTATGCTCATCTATGCCAGTTCCAAGCTGGGACTCCCCTTGAGCACCGTTGCCACCCTGATCTCGATCAATGCAGGAACGGGGCTATTCGCCTCCTTCCTGGCCGGCTGGGTCGCTGATCGTTTCGGACGAAAGGTGGTCATGAACTTCAGCCTGACCATCAATGGCCTGGCCTATTTTTTCCTGCTCGGCGCAGGGACCTATTCAGAATTTGCAGTGTTGATGGTTATGATCGGGCTCTCCAACCCGCTCTACCAGGTCGGCGCGGATGCGATGCTGGCGGATATGATCCCACCTGAGAAACGCACAGATGCCTATGCCATCAACCGGATCGCAAATAATGCAGCTTTCGCCATGGGCCCCGCGTTGGGAGGATTCCTTTCAGCCCGTTCTTATAACCTTACCTTCTATGGAGCAGCGGCCGGATTCCTCATTTACAGTCTCCTGCTTTTCCTCCTGGCCCGCGAGACATTGAACCGGAAGATCGATCCCACCAGCTCAGGGCTGGCAGGTGTGACCAAATTCCAGTCTGGACCCAAAACCTTTAAGGAGGTAGAGCCTCCGACCCAGGGTGGATATGGCGAGGCATTCAAAGACGGGTCCTATATGGCATTCATGTTGGCAACGAGCATTGGACTGATCGCTCCGACAATGCTCTGGATCCTTATGCCTGTCTATACGAAAACCAATTTCGGAATTTCAGAGGCACTTTACGGTTGGATCCCCACAACCAATGCTCTAATGTGCGTATTTCTGCAATATCCGGTCACGCGATTTACACGTCGTTTTCAGGCACTGCCGGTGGTTGCTGCAGGGATGCTTATCTATGCGGCCGGCGCAGGCAGCGTGGCACTGATGTCCTCTTTCTGGGGTTTCTGGCTGAGCATGGTAATCCTGACCTTTGGCGAACTGACAATCGTGCCCACAGCCAGCAAGTACGTCGCCGACCGGGCACCTGCCCACTTGCGCGGCCGATATATGAGCATCTACTGGTTTGGATGGGGTTTGGCGCGGGCAACCGCGCCCCTTATCGGAGGCTTCCTGAATGATACGATTGCACCGCGATCCATCTGGGTCGGAGGTTTCCTGATCGGGCTTGCGAGCGTGGTGGGGCTTTCCGTACTTTCCCGGCAGGGCGTAAGAAGTACAAAGCAGAATCCGGGAAATGAGCCGCCCAATCAAGCCGGTTCGTATTCCGTAGATTGAGGTATTATGATCTCTGCATTGGTTCGTTCTCAGAAATTCCTGAACTCATTTGGTTTTCAGGGTATATATGTATGATCCTATTAACCGTTCCCCAAGGAGGTTTTTGCCATGGATATGAAAGGAAAGGTCGCACTTATAACCGGAGCATCTTCTGGCATCGGCAGGTGCGTTGCAGAATTGTATGCCCGCGAGGGGGCATCTGTTGTTCTTTCGGATGTCAACGAAGAATTGGGGCAGTCAGCAGCAAAGGATATTGATCCAAAAGGACAAAGTGCCGTTTTCTTCAAGGCGGACGTCTCACAGGCCGGGGACTGCGAAAAAATGGTGAGGGCTGCGCTTGAAAAATTCGGACGTCTGGATTTCGCCTGCAATAATGCCGGGATTGGTGGTGAACAGAACCCCACAGCAGATTATTCAATCGAGGGTTGGCAAAAGGTAATTGGGATTAACCTGTCAGGTGTGTTCTTCAGTCTGAAATACGAGATCCCTGCGATGTTGAAAAACGGGGGAGGCTCCATTGTCAACATGGCTTCCATCCTGGGGCAGGTGTCGTTTCTGGGAGCCGTGGCCTATGTGGCTGCCAAGCATGGAGTGGTAGGCATCACGCAGAACGCCGCCGTGGAATATGCCGCCCAGGGAATCCGCGTTAACGCCGTCGGCCCGGGGTTTATCAGTACGCCCATGATCCAGGCTCTGGAGGATAATAAGTCGATTTACAACCAGCTTGTTGCCCTGCATCCCCTGGGGCGGCTGGGAAAACCCGAAGAGGTGGCCGAGTTGGTCATCTGGCTCAGCTCGGAAAGGGCCTCCTTCGTGACCGGAGCCTATTATCCCGTGGACGGCGGCTATCTCGCCCGTTAGGCCAAACCCTAACGCTCCATGAATTGTTCAAGGCGTGCCTTGACCATCGGCCATTCCGTATCCAAAATACTATAGAATACCGAATCGCGAATCCTTCCATCCGGGAGGATCATGTGATTGCGCAGAACCCCCTCCTTTACCGCACCGATCCGTTCAATCGCATGTTGAGATCGCTCATTGCGAGAGTCGGTTTTTAGCTGCACACGAATGGCATTCAGGTTCTCAAAGGCGTGCTGCAGGAGCAGGTATTTGCATTCGGTATTGACTACAGTGCGCTGAAACTCCGGACCATACCAGGTCCCTCCTATTTCCAGACCCCGATCCCTTGGAGAGATGTTAAGATAACGCGTTGCGCCAGCCACCTGCCCCGAGGCAAGATGAACGGCAACAAATGGCAGGTCAGCACCGTGACTTGCCCGGTCCAGAATATCCAGGACCCAACGGCGCATGTCTTCCCTCGTTTGGATTTCCCCATACAGCATGAAATTCCAGAATGGCTGACCTGCACCAATCTCCGTCAAGGCCGGGGCATGCGCCTCGGTCATCGGTTCAAGGCGAACATGCCTTCCTGTCAATATGACAGGTTCGACCCATCTCAGCGCAACCATTCTGCCTCCGACCGGTCCCGGGATGGAAGATAGGGCATTTCAGGTCCCGCAATTCCCAGATGGCCTGCCAGGGCCGCCTTCATGGCAATCCGGTCGTCCCAGGGGTATTCAGTCACACCAAAACACATGGACTGCTCATGGCCCTTCCCGCACGCCAGCACTATATCACCCGCACGTGCAAGTGAAACAGCAAACTTGATCGCTTCACCGCGGTCCGGAATGCGCCAGAAGGTTTTCCCTTCGACGGCCATCCGGGCGCTGGCAGCTTCTCCCATTTCATCCAGTATGGCGGACAGGGATTCGGTTCGAGGGTCTTCAGCCGTGAAGATACTCAGATCAGCGAATTCAACTGATGTCTCAGCC
>CAYMQX010000399.1:0-3050 GCA_964392495.1 uncultured Anaerolineaceae bacterium | reverse complement strand
GACATGTGGATCGGCTTGGTGCCGATGCCATCGGCGGGCTTGCCGGTGGATCCATAGGAGCCCTGAGAGTAAAGGGTCCAGAATCCGGTGGAATTTTCGGCGCCGCCGGTGTTGCCGGAGGTGTCATAGAGATCGGGCAGGCCGAGGTCGTGGCCGAACTCATGGGCAAAGACGCCCACGCCGCCGTTCTCAGGCTCCACCGTGTAGTCGCCGATCCAGTAGCTCGAACCGCCTACCTGCAGGCCGCCGTATTTGTTGAAGGCCGGGCCGGCGGCACCAATCAAGTTGTAGAACGCATACCAGCGATGGCTCCAGATCGCATCCGTGCCCTGGGCGCCGCCGCCGGTCTCTTCGCCCTCTCCCGCATGGACTGCCTGGAAGTGGTCGATGTAGCCGTCTGGTTCGTTGAAGTTGCCATCCAAATCGTAATCGTAGCGGTCCCAGACGTCGAACTGGGCGAGATAGGCGTCGATCTGGGCGGGGGTTTGGCCGGCGGCAAGCTGGGCATTATACCAGGCGGTCGCGGCGTCTCTCACGAACAGCCAGGTGCGGGCACAGACGATGTCGCCGCAGTAGTTGGAGCCATAGTTGGCTTCGTTATATGGGAGCTGGACCCAGTCAGTCACCGCACCGTTGACGGCATAGCGGTTGGAGGACTGCTCGATGTAGAAATTGCGCATCGAGATGTCGCCCTTCTTTTCAGAAAAGAGCAGCTTTTCAAAGTACGGGCGGCTGAAATCCTTGGTCCAGATGGTGGTGTTATCCACCTTGCGGTCTGGCTTGGGGATCTGGTTGTGGGCAGGGCCGGCAGAACCGCCATAGGAGGGATTGACCTGGTCTCCGAACTGGCCGAGGATGGTCCAGATGGTGTCCTCGCCCAGGCGGTCCAGTTCCACATAATGGTGGCGGCGGATCTGGTGGGTGCGGCCGTTGGTCTTGCCGTTCATCTGGGCGGCGAAGGCCATTTCGCGGTCGGCGCTCTGCTGCGCTCCGAGCGGGTGATAGGGGTTATCCGTATGTGCAGCGATGTTGGGGACTTCGTCAACCGGGGGAGCGGAGGGAGCGGCGCCCGCCCCGGGAACGAGAGCGGTGATCAGCATAACGAAGATCAATAGCGTTCCTGAAAGTCTTACTTTCATTGCAAGGTTTCTCCTGATGAGTTGGGATGATTCTTGCCGAAACAATGGGCCTTGATCCATGAGTTGGTATTTTGCCTGGCCACCTCCCGAACAAAAAAAAACAGCCCACGAAGGGCCTTCGGCGGTCTGGCGGTCCCGCAGGAGCGGGATCCATGACTTTGCGTCCCTGTCTCACGGCAGGTTTGCTCTATCGGGCAGTGGAGCTTGGATTAAAGATATATTAAGTGAAATCTATCCAAAATGCAATAAATTTACCCTGAGGAAAATTTACGAAATTCATCCCCCTTTGGTACTATCGCTTTTCTCGCAATGAACTTTATTCCCGCATAGGGATTGCAGGATGAATTTCCAATAAAAAGTAAAGTAAATGAGGCGGCACCACGTAGACGCTCCATAAAGCCTCCATCCGGCATCCTCCAGGGCAGGAGTGTATAATTTTCCGAATGCATTCACGGTTTGTCCTCATTACCTTTGCGGTCGCGGTGCTGGCTGTCGTGCTCTACCTGTTCTTCGCGCTGCGGCCCGACAGCGCGCGGCGCGTCCAGACCCTCGCCTGGCTGCGCGACCCCTCGGCGCGCCCTGACCTGCTCATCAAGGAGGGCGCACGCTGCGGCGGGGCGCCCTTTATCTTCCCCACGGATGGGATGGTGGGATTCTTGTGGGATGATTCCTTCCGGCCCGGGCACAGACACCAGGGGATCGATATCTTTGGCGGGACGGAGGCGGGCGTTACACCGGTCCATGCGGCTTATCCCGGCTATTTGACGCGGCTGGCGGATTGGAAGGCCTCGGTCATTATCCGCCTCCCGGAGGACCCGCTGGAACCTTCGCGGCAGATCTGGGTCTATTACACTCACATGGCGGACCGGCAGGGCAGCACTTTCATTTCCGCAGAACTGCCGCCGGGCACCACGGAGAAATATGTGGAGGCGGGAGAGTTCCTCGGCTACCAGGGCAATTATTCGGGAGACCCACTCAACCCGGTGGGTGTGCATCTGCACGTGTCGATCGTGCAGGATGACGGCTCCGGCAGGTTCAAGAACGAACTGGACATCCGGAACACTTACGATCCCTCCCCGTATTTCGGCCTGGCGCTGAATGCAGGCCGGAATCAAAATGAGATCCCTCTTTGTAATGGGAACTGAATCAGATACAATCCAGCGGGATGAAACGGTCGGAAGGCTGAAGCCGTCACAACAGGAATGGGAAGAGAGGCGCAATGGGAGAAGCTGAAACCGCTGTCGTGCTGGTGACCGGTGCAGGGAAAGGCGCGGGCCGTCTGGCAGCGGATGTATTTGCGATGCAGGGGGCCCGGGTGGCGCTCAATGACATTGCGCCCAATCACTTGGATGACATGGTGCAGGACCTGTCCGGACGTGGCTTGCGGGTGAAGGCCTATGTGGAGGATGTTTCCAGGAAGCTCTCCGCACAGGCGCTCGTGAACCAGGTGATGGAGGAATGGGGCCGGATCGATGTGCTTATCAATCATGCAGGCGTCGAGCCCTCATCCGCGCTGCTGGAGATGGACGAATGGGATTGGCACCGCACGCTGGACGTCAACCTGACGGGAGCCTTCCTGATGATCCAATCCGTGGGGCGCCTCATGTGCACCCAGGGACGCGGCGTGATCATCAATCTGATGTCGCTGAGCGGGCGCACGGGATCGCTGACGCGCTCCGCCTATGTCACCACGCAGATGGGATTGATCGGGCTTACACGCCAGGCCTCGCAGGAATTGTACGGCTGCGGCGTACGCGTCCATGCGGTGGGGCAGGGCATTGCGCGCTTTCAGAACGCCGAGAGCAACGTTCCCCACGACCTGCAGCGCGCGGTGCTCTTCCTTGCCAGCCCGCCCGCTGCCGACATGAGCGGCATTATTGTAGATACTGGTTGAGTTTTCAGGGGGTCAAG
>CAYMQX010000398.1:0-3056 GCA_964392495.1 uncultured Anaerolineaceae bacterium | reverse complement strand
GAGAGCTTGTCCATATCCAGACGGCCCAGGATATCAAAGAAGGCCTCGGCGCCCATATCGGCGCGGAAGACCTGCCCCCAACGCTGTTTCAGCTCGCGGTAGCGGATCTCACTGACGAAGGTGAAGGGGCGCAGTTCCATCAGTTCATCGCGCTGGCGCGAGGACTGGTTGGAGGAGGCCGAGGAAGCATTCTCCAGCTCATTGCGCAGGGCTTCCATCTGGAGCTCGGATTCCGCCTTGATGGAGGCGGACTGTGTCTTCAGGGCCTCGGTCTCACGGGCCTTCTGCTCCTGAAGCTCGTTCTCGATGGCTTCCAGTTTCTTTTGTACGATCTTCTGTACCTGGCTGACGTGTTTGTTGGCGATCTTGTCGCCTGCGCCGAGGATTTTCTCTCCGGCGCTCTCGAAGTTCACGTCCTTCCTGGCCGGCTGGCCCATCTGGTCCAACAGCATCTTCTCGAGCTTCTGGCCCTCCTTGGTGATGGGCTCGTGCTTTTCCGCCACACTCTCGTCATAACTCTGCTCGAGAGCCGAAAGTTTCTGGTTGATCTCGGCGATCTTGTGGTCGCGCTGGACCTTGATCTCGGCGATGCGGGAATTGACGCCCTCGGCCTGCTCGCGCTCGGAGATGGAGATCTCGTCCTCCAGACGCTTGAGCGCCTTCTGGCGGGCCTCCTCGTCCACATAGGTCACGATGTACTGGGCGAAGTAGAGCACCCGGTCCAGGTTGCGGCGCGAGATATCGAGCAGCATGCCAAGCTGTGAGGGGATGCGGCGCGTATACCAGATGTGCGCCACGGGCGTTGCCAGAGCGATGTGCCCCATGCGCTCGCGGCGCACGGAAGCCCGCGTCACCTCCACGCCGCACTTGTCGCAGATGATGCCTTTATAGCGGGGATTCTTGTATTTGCCGCAGTAGCACTGCCAGTCGCGGGTGGGGCCGAAGATGGCTTCACAGAACAACCCGTCTTTTTCCGGCCGCAAACGGCGATAGTTGATGGTCTCAGGTTTCAGGACTTCGCCGTACGACCACGATAGGATCGTCTCGGGCGAGGCCAGGCTGATGCGGAGTGCGGTAAGTCCCTTGGTTTCCACGGGGGTCCTCTCCTCGGTACTAAGAAGGTGGGTTCGGTCCGGGCTTGTCTCTGGTCCAGAGACAAACGAACGCAAGCGCTTCGAGAGCCCTCTCTCAAGCGCTTGCTGCGTGTAGCTCGGTTGTTATAGTGTGCAACCGGTGAATTATACGACGAATTAGATGAAAGTCAAGGGTTTCTCCCTTGCAGTTTTTGCGCTCCCCACCCACCCTTGGGTCATGGGAGCTACCGGCGGGTCTGTCGGGGTGTCGGATGGCGGCGGAGGGTCGGTTGGCTGCGGGGTGTCAGTTGGCTGCGGCGTATCAGTTGGCGGCTCGTTCGTGGCAGTCGGCGGCTCGGTCGTGGCAGTTGGAGGCTCGGTCGTGGCAGTTGGCGGCTCGGTCGTGGCAGTTGGCGGCTCGGTCGGCGACGGTGTGTAGCTGGGTGTTCTCGACGGAGTAGGTGTCCTGGTGGGAGTCGGAGTGGCTGTCGGCGTCGGCGTGAACGTTATCGTGGGCGTCGGCGTGAACGTCATCGTAGGTGTCATCGTGGGCGTCATCGTTCTGCTGGGCGTCATGGTGGGTGTAAAGGTCTTCGTCGGGGTCCGGGTCGGCGTGAACGTGGGCGTGTAGGTGGGCTTGTCTCCCCTCCGGCTGGTCGGCGTGAACGTGGGCACGCTGGAGGTTGGGTGAAGCGTGGGTGTGCCCGTCACCAGGACCGGCAGGAACGGAGCCAGTTCCGTGGACATCGGCGCGTCAGTGGCGATCACCACGAACTGCGGCGAGAACGGCCCTTTGGCGGTGGGCTCCACCGGGGCGGACAGGTTCAAGCCTCCCCCGCTGACCGGGATGATCGCCTGGGAGGCATGGCCCCGGCTGTTGTAATCCCCATAAACGTAATAGGAAATAAAATAGGGGAGGCACAAGCCGAGCGCCAAAGCCAGACCCGCCCCCACGAGCAGCTCATATTTCCTGATCAGCATTCTCGACTCTCCTTCGCCTTCACCATTAACGCCTCAATGGGATCGCCGCCATGCATGGATCCTCGGGCTCGAGGCGGGTGGCGATCACTGGTTGCTTATTATAACGACGGGGTACCGAAGGGGATACTCCCCCTCTGGTACCGGTTATAGCCGCCGGCTGCCACCCGGTCCCGGAGGTCGGGATCTGTTTCACCGTAACATTTTATTTAATGGAACGGCAAGCTTGACAGCCCTTGGTGCCTCAGGTAGAATTCGTTTCGCCTGTTTTTCGGGGCCTGTAGCGCAGTTGGGAGCGCGCCTCAATCGCACTGAGGAGGTCAGGGGTTCGAATCCCCTCAGGTCCACAGACTGTGGTTCCCGGCTGTCCCTGCTGCCACTCCTTGCAGGGGCACCAGGCCGCAGGTCTGAAAATCAGCAAACTGCAAGTCCCGGGCCCATAGCGCAGTTGGGAGCGCGTCTCAATGGCATTGAGAAGGTCGGGGGTTCGAATCCCCCTGGGTCCACCATGCAGGAGCGGCACGATGCCGCTCCTGTGCTATAATGAACGGATATACCTTAAAAGGTCACGGCAGGAATAATAAGTCATCCCCTCAGCGAGCCGGGAAAGCAAGGTGAAAGCCCGGCAGCGTGCCCACGGGAGCACAACATGACCCAACTCGCCTGCCCTCCCGCAAGGGGACCGCGCTGGTGAAACCGAAGTAGTCAGCGCCGCCGCCGGCCCGTTAACGCCGGCACGAGCGCGCCGTGGATCTGCACGGCGAATTCGGGGTGGTACCACGGAGGCAGCCCTTCGTCCCTGAGCGGATGAAGGGTTTATTATTATCCGGGTCGCTGCAAGCGGCGCAGAATGCCGCGCAGCCAGATCAGCATGGATACTGCTTCCCGATGCTGGAAAGGAGGCTCGAATGAAAAGCATGATCCATAGCCTGCGGAATGCAGGGCCTCTCCTTTCTGTTTGCCCCGCGCCCATACATATTCATGGATGGTCCTCCAGCCGTCCGA
>CAYMQX010000397.1:0-3077 GCA_964392495.1 uncultured Anaerolineaceae bacterium | reverse complement strand
AGGGGGGGATACGCCCCCGCTCCACACGATGGAGATGATCTGCATGGCATGTTCCTCTTCGAGCCTCCCCCGTGGCGCTTGGCGAAGACCCCCGACCATCGAGCACGCAGCCCCTGGGTGGTAAAATGGCGGCTGGACACCTGGCTGCGCTTTCCCTGATCCCGTGTCCCACGGAACGACACGCCAACAAGCGGCACAATTCAGCGTTCAGGCGGCAAGATGCCATTGTCTGTGCAACCGACGAGGAGAGGTGCGGCATGGATACAAATCGAATCGAAGCATTCAGTGATGGAGTCTTTGCGATCGCCATCACCCTGCTGGTATTGGAAATTAAAGTCCCGGGAGGCGAGGCTCTTGGGCCCGGCCTGCTTCACCTGTGGCCGTCATACCTCGCCTACGCCATCAGTTTCATCGTCATCGGGGCGATCTGGATCAACCATCACGCCATGTTCGAGTGGATCGTTCGCGCAGACCAGAGGCTCCTGTTCCTGAACACCCTGCATTTGATGTTCATCGCGTTCCTGCCGTTTCCAACCGCAGTCCTGTCCGAAGCCTTTCATAAAGGCTCCGACCAGGACATTGCCGCAGCCTTCTATTCCGGCACATTGACGATCATTGGAGTGCTGGTAAATGCGATCTGGCGATATGCAGCCTCGAACAAAAGGCTGCTGAATGAGGCGATTTCGGCGGAACAGGCAAAGGCGATTGGAAGGCGGTTCCTGATGGGTCCGGCGGGGTACGGTCTGGCAACCATCCTCGCGTTCGTGAGTCCCTGGTTATCCATTGCCGTATTCATCGGCATGAATGTCTACTTCCTGTGGCCGCACCGTTATCAGGTCACATCGTGACGGGAAAACCCAACAATGCGTCCCTTAAGAGCTTCGGGATGATGTGCACCTGACGTGCGGGACCGCCACTTCGCGGCGTGCTGGATTTTCCACATACCGGTTTTTCCTGCCCTCCAAACAGAATCCACGCGCGCCCACATGCAAGTAAGGTAAAATCTTCGCGAGAGTTCCTGCGCTGCTCATTTACCGGTTGACCGAAATTGGAGGTCTTATGCGTAGAATTCGCTACCAGGTCGCGTGCAGTCTCGATGGCTATATCGCGGACACGGCGGGGGCCACAGGATGGATCGTCAACGAACCCGGAATCGATTTTGGCGCGCTGTTCGATCAGTTCGATACCCTGCTGATGGGCCGCCTGACGTATGAAGGACTGGTCAAGGACGCCGGCGACTTCTGGGGCAAGACCGCCCTGGTCTTCTCGCACACACTCCGGCAGGAAGATCACCCCGGGGTCACGATCGTTTCCGGGGACATACAGGCAAGGCTCCAGGAAATGCGCTCACTGCCCGGAAAGGATATCTGGTTGTTCGGCGGCGGCGTACTCTTCCAAAGCCTGCTTGCCCTGGGTTGTGTGGATACGATCGAACCCGCGATCATCCCGGTCCTGTTGGGTGAAGGACGCCCCCTGCTCCCCTCCCCGGCGCGACTGCACAACCTCACCCTGACCTCTCAACGCACCTTCCCCAGCGGGATCGTCTGGCTGGAATACACGGTACATCCCGCAGCGGCATCCGGCCCCCATGCCGCAGGAGCCTGAAACCGCCCCGCGCGGTCCCCGGCCCAGGCCCGCGACCCGTTGAAGAGATCTGAATTACAGGTACAGAAGGGAGCTCGAACATGGCTCAATTGATCTTCTCGGCGATCTGCTCGCTTGACGGCTATATCGAGGACAGGGAGGGCAGCTTCGACTGGGCCGCGCCGGATGAGGAAATCCACAGGTTCGCCAACGACCTCGAACGGAGCGCCGGCACCCATCTCTACGGACGCCGGATGTATGAGACCATGATGGTCTGGGAGACCGACCCCGACCTGGCCGCCGATTCACCCATCACGCAGGACTATGCGGAGATCTGGCAGGCAGCCAACAAGATCGTGTACTCCCGAACCCTGGCGGCGGCCTCCACCCGCCGGACGCGCATCGAGCGGGACTTCGATCCCGAAGCGATCCGGCAGTTGAAACAGACCGCCCAAAAGGATATCCTGATCGGCGGTCCCGGGCTGGCCGCCCACGCCTTTCGGGCCGGGCTGATCGACGAGTGCCAACTGCTGATCACGCCGATCATCGTGGGGGGCGGCAAAGCCTGCCTGCCCGACCATGTCCGCCTGGAGCTGGAGCTTTTGGAGGAACGCCGCTTTGGCAGCGGCACGCTCTATCTCCGTTATCGGATCAGGCAGGGAGGAGCCGGCTGACAGGGAATCCCGCCCTCACCGAGGCAGCCTCAGCCATTTGAAACCGACCAAAGACCCGAGGTTGATATGGACATTTCCACCATCGTAAGCGCGGCTGCCATCATTGTTTCGTTGGTCTCGGCTTCGATCGCATACAGCCTGCAAAGGTCCGACAGCAAACGCTCGGCCAGGGAGCAGTTAAGCAAGTCGGTAGCCGAGCTCATTAATTTAAACTCCAAGAACTACAGTACATGGTCGGTCGAACCCGAAAAACGAAATGCGGCCTATTATCAAGAGCTGGGACTGATCTCGCAGATCGCGGCCTCCCTTACGCGCCAGGCCGTGTTCCTGGTCAATTCCTTCCCGCAGATGGTCACGGACGTTGATTATGTTGCCATCGCACAGGGGTTGATGATCGTGGGGGACAATGTGCTCGCGGACACTTATATGCAGAATGCGATCTCCGTGTCTCCGAGCGATTTCTACAGGATCATCAATCTCAGAGGCTATGCCGACTTCCTGTTCAGGCAGGGGCGGCATGAGCCCGCCCGGGAAAAGTATCAGGAAGCGCTGGGGATCCTTGACAACCATACCGACTTCAACAAGGCAACCAATGGCTATACCTATCAAATGTGGATGATGAGTGAATTCTATAATGGCTTCCCCGCGGAATCGGACGCGCACTATCAACGGGCAATCGGCATTTTTAACAGCATTTCAAACCAGTACACGAAAGCCCAGAGCATCAGCAATATCCGCCAGGCGAAGGACGCTTTTCCCTCATGAATATGTCGCTGCGATCGCCCGAGTGGCGCATCCAGCGCCACATCGGGCATACCG
>CAYMQX010000396.1:0-3080 GCA_964392495.1 uncultured Anaerolineaceae bacterium | reverse complement strand
CGGCTCTCCCACCGCCGTCCTTCGCGACCGGGTGGAGACCGCCGCCAACCTGTACTTCAGCGGCAAGGTGGAGAAGCTCCTGATGAGCGGGGACAACCGTTTTGTGGAATACAATGAGCCTGAGGCCATGCGCCAGTACGCCCTCGTCCTCGGCGTGCCGGATGCGGACATCGTCCTGGACTATGCCGGCCGCCGCACCTACGACACCTGCTACCGGGCCGGAGCCATCTTCGGTCTGGGGCGCGCCATCCTCGTCACACAGGCGTTCCACCTGCCGCGCGCTCTCTTTCTTTGCAACTCCCTTGGAGTCAAGGCCGTGGGTGTGGAGGCGGCCAACCACTACTTCCTCAAGCGCTCGCGCTTCATCTGGAACCTGCGCGAGCTCGCCGCCACCCTGGCTGCGCTGGTGGATATCCATGTCACGAAACCCCTGCCCGTCCTGGGCGATCCCGAACCAATATTTAACAGTCAGGCCAAAGGAGTCCCATGAACCGCGATCAAGCCCTTGCACTCGTGCACCAGTATGTGAAAAGCGAATCCCTCATCAAGCACATGCTCTCTGTGGAGGCCTGCATGCGCTTCTACGCCGAAAAGTTCGGAGAGGACGTGGATTCCTGGAGCCTGCTGGGCATCCTGCATGACTTCGATTGGGAGATCCATCCCACCCTGGAGCAGCATCCCGTGGAGGGCGCGCCCATCCTGCGCGAGCGCGGCGTGCCGGAGGACCTGGTCCAGGACATCCTCAGCCACGCGGATCACACCGGGGTGCCGCGCGATAGCCTGCGGCGCAAGGCCCTCTACGCCTGCGACGAGATCACGGGCTTCGTCACCGCAGTAGCGCTGGTGCGCCCCTCGCGCTCGCTGCTGGACCTGGAGGTCTCTTCAGTTAAAAAGAAGTGGAAGGACAAGGCCTTTGCCGCCGGGGCCGAACGCGCCAACATCGAGGCCGCCACCGCGGATTTCGGCATTGAGATCTGGGAGCACGTGAGCAACGTCATCACCGCCATGCGCCGCATCGCCCCCGAACTGGGGTTGGTGGGGAATGTGTAGATTTCAACGGTAGTGACGCTTGCAGCGTCACTACCGTTACGAATGCTCCGTAATTCAGACAGTCGTGACTGTCATTTCTTTTTCTTCGCAGCTTTTTTCCCGGGCTTTGCAGCCGTCGTCTTCGCCGGGGCCTTCTTGACCGCTGCGGCCTTCTTCTCAATCGGGGCCTTTTTTGAGGGAGCGGTTTTCTTCTTCTCTCCGTTGTCCTTTTCCAGCTTCACATAGCGGTCCAGCATCCAGCCCAGCGTCAGGGAGGTGACCGCATCGCCCGGCTTGACCTCCACCAACTGCTCGCCGCGCGCCGCGGCGCGCTTGCGCGTTTTGGCCTCATCCAGCCGGTGCGACTTGGCCGCCGCCTTCAAGAGATGCACCGTGACCACCCAGTGATCTTTTCCGGCTGTCATCCCTGCCAGGCTCACGCCGCGCGGCAGGTCCCAGGCGATGACGCCCTTGCCGTAACGGCCCTGCCTGGGGAAGTCCTGCTCATCCACGCGCTTGGCTTTACCGTCCGAGGCCATCAGGAAGATCGGGCCGGGGGCGGGCAGCACCTCGGCGCCCACCAGTTGATCGCCCTCCTCCAGCTTGAGGCCGTTCACGCCCGCAGCCACCAGTCCCATCGGGCGCACCTCGTCCTCGTTGAAGCGGATCGCCATGCCCGAGGCGGTCGCCAGCAGAATCTCGCGCGCGCCGTCCGTGAGCGACACCCAGCGCAGAGCATCCCCCTCGTTGACGCGCGCCAGCGTGAAGGTCTGCGCCAGGGCGCCGGGCAGCTCGCTGACGGGCGACTTCTTGACCATGCCCAGCCTTGTTACCGTGAGCACGGCCGCCTCGGGGGGCAGTAGGGAGCGCTTGGCCGGCAGGGCAAAGACCGCCGCCAGCTCGTCATTCTCCTCGAGCGGGGTGATGCGGTGGAAGAGCGCCCCGCTGGAGAGCTTCTCGGCCTCCGGGATGGTATGCACCGGGACCGCCGCGGCCGCCCCGCGCGCGGAGACCATGTAGAGCACGTCGCTGGTGCTGACCTTGACCAGCCACCTGGGCGCCTCGGTGCCGGAGGGCCGCGGCGGCTTGTCATCGTGTGTGCGGGAGGCCAGGCCATCGGCGGTCACACCGACCCAGACGGTCTGCTCGGGAAGCAGGTCGCCGGTGGTCAGGACGGAGGCGGAGCGTCCCGCCTTGACGTTCACGATCTGCGTGCGGCGGCGGTCGCCATATTGTGCCTTGACGCTCAGCAGTTCTTCGGCCACCACGGCGCGCATCTTCTTGGCAGATTTAAGCAGCCCCTCCAGCTCTTTGATGATGGCGCTCACCTCCCGGTATTCGGTCTCGATCTTCCTGCGCTCCAGGGCGGCCAGCCGCCGGAGCTGCAGGTCAAGGATGGCGTTGGCCTGCAGTTCGGAGAGCTTGTAACGCTTCATCAGTTTTGCACGGGCGGTTTCGACATCCGCGGCGGCGCGGATGAGGTTGATCAACTCGTCCAGGTTCTTGAGCGCCACCAGATAGCCTTCCAGGATATGGGCGCGGGCCCTGGCCTTCGCCAGGTCGTACTCGGCGCGGCGCTTGATGACCGCCAGGCGGTGCTCCAGGTAGACGCGCAGCGCCTGCTTCAGGGTGAGCGTGCGCGGCTCCCCCTCCACCAGCGCCAGCAGATTGATGCCGAAGGTGGACTGCATGGGCGTGCGCTTGTAGAGCATCGCCAGCACCTTCTCCGGCTCCACGTTCTTGGTCAGCTCAATGACGATGCGCATCCCGTGCCGGTCGGACTCGTCCCGCAGGTCGGTGAGGCCCTCCAACTGCCCATCACGCACCAGTTCGGCGATGCGCTCCACCAGGCTGGACTTGTTCACCTGGTAGGGCAGTTCGTTGACGATGATGCGGCTCTTGCCGCGCTCCATCTCCTCGATATGTGCCCTGGCCTGGATGGTGACGCGTCCGCGCCCCTTGCCGTAGGCCTCCTCGATGTTCTCCTCCCCCTTCTGCTCCACAATGATGCCGCCGGTGGGGAAGTCCGGGCCTTTGACGAACTCCATCAA
>CAYMQX010000395.1:0-3122 GCA_964392495.1 uncultured Anaerolineaceae bacterium | reverse complement strand
CCTCCCCGGATGCGGCGGTGATTATACCTTAGATTTCCACGCCCTCATGCAGCTCGGGGTAGTGCGTCTGCGCGACGCCGTTCAGTCGGAGCTTCTCTCGCAACGCCTCTGCAGGGCCCGGCTCCCCATGCACCAGGAAGATCTGCTTCACCTGCTCCCTGACCCCCAGGGCATAATCCACCAGCAGGTTCTGCCCTGCGTGGCCTGAGAGCCCGCCGATGGTGGCCACCTCGGCGCGCACCTCATACGGTTCGCCAAAGATGCGCACCTGCTTTTCGCGGTCTGCCAGCCGCCTTCCCAGTGTATAGGGCGCCTGCCAGGAAACGATGCAAATTGAGTTCAGCGGGTTCTCAATATTGTTCTTCAGGTGGTGCAGGATGCGCCCCGTCTCAGCCATGCCCGAGGCCGAGATGATGATCATCGGCTCCTTTCGTTCGTTCAGCGCCTTGGATTCCTCCACGCTCTGGATGTAGGTAAGCATCTTGAAATCCAGCGCTGGGTGTCTGGCGGTCTTCACGAATTCCGCCGTTTCTGTATCGAAACACTCGGTATGCTGCCGGAAAACCTGTGAGGCGTTTACCGCCAGCGGGCTGTCCACAAAAACCGGCACAGCCGGCACATCGCCTTCCGTCATCATCTGGTTCAGGTCGTACACCAATTCCTGCGTGCGCCCCACTGCGAAAGCCGGGATGATCACTTTTCCGCCCCGGTTCACCGTCCGCTTCACAACCTGATGGAACTCCTCAAAGGCGTGAAGGGGATCCCTGTGGGGCTTGTCGCCGTAGGTGCATTCCATAATCAGGTAGTCTGCTGCCTTTGGGAGAATGGGGTCGCGCAGCAGAGGCAGCCCGTAGCGACCGATATCCCCGGAGAACCACAGCTTGAGCTTGCGGCCTTTTTCCTCGATCTCCAACTCCACTCCGGCCGAGCCCAGGATATGACCCGCATCTGCCAGGCGCGCTGTCACCCCCGGCACCGGGACAAAGCTCTCGTCGTATTGGACACCATGAAAATGTGATTTCACGCGCTGTGCGTCCGCCTGGGTGTAGATCGGTTCGATCCTTCGTCCCTTAATGCCGCGCCGCTCATTCCTCTCGTTCAAATATTTGACATCAGCTTCCTGGATATGCCCCGAATCTTGCAGCATCACATCCGCCAGGTCGACTGTCGCCTTTGTCGTATGGATCAGGCCGTCGAAGCCCCTGCGCACCAGGTTGGGCAGGTTGCCTGCATGGTCAATATGTGCATGCGAAAGGATCACCGCATCGATCGTGCGCGGCTCGAAAGGGAAGTTCAGGTTGCGTGCATAGGATTCCTCCCTTTTCCCCTGGTACAGGCCGCAGTCAAGCAGCAGACGTGCGCCGTTGATCTCCAATAAGTGCTGGCTGCCCGTTACGGTGTGAGCCGCGCCGTGAAAGATAATCCGCATTCTTGGTCCTCCATCCCGTGAATCGATAAACGTACCTGCCCGGGCTTTACCGTCCCAAAATCGCTGCGATCTCCTCTCCGAACTTTTGGAAACGCCAGGGACTGTCAGACATGAGGCCTTCCAACTTTACCCCCGTCAGAGGTGCATTTTCTGCCAGCAGATGCAGGTAGACCCTTGGGAGGACGATGTCCGATTCAACGCCCATCTCCTTGGCCGCCTTTTTTCGCCAGGTTTTGAGCTTGTCGATGCGGTTCAACAGCGCATCGTTCAGCCTTTTGGCGGGCTTCCGTTCCACCGGTTTTGCGCTCAATCCTTTCTGCACGGCTCCCAGGATGCCTTTCCCCCACAGGCGGATCTGCTTCTCGCTCAAACCGGTCGCGGCCAGGTCCTCCTTCGTCGCCGCCTGTAAGCGCGCAATTTCGATCAGTTTCTCATCACTGACCACCTTGAAGACCGGGCGGTCGAGTTCAGCAGCGATCTTTTGGCGGCAGGCCAGCAGTTCCGCCAGGATGGTCAGTTCCTGGACACTCAGATCGCGCCGGCCGCTGTATCGTTCCCAGGCTTCCGCAACAACCTTCGGCCTGGTCTCCTCCATCTCTGCCTCCCGCCGGAAATCCTCCTGCGCCAGCTCCCAGCGCCCCTTTTCGCGCAATTCCAGCCCCAGGACCTCCCGCAGCTCGATCAAATAATGCGTATCCAGCCGCGCATAATGGATCTGTTCCCTGGTCAGGGGCCGCGCCGCCCAGTTGGCTTTTTGATGGCGCTTATCCACCTCGATCCCGAATTTCTCTCCCAGCAGTTTGTCCAACCCCACGGCTGTATACCCAAGCACCCGCGCTGCATGCATTGTATCGAACAGGTTCTTGAAGGTATAGCCGAAATCCCGCCGCAGGCAGATCAAGTCGTACTCCGCGGCATGAAAGATCTTCTCGATGCCCGGGTCCGCAAAGACCGGCCCCAACGCGCTCAGGTCTGCCAGCTTGAGCGGGTCCAACAGGTAATCTTTTCCGGGATAGGAAAACTGGATCAGGCAGACGCGTTCGCGATAGGCATGCAGGCTGTTGGACTCGGTATCCACTGCCAGTTTCTTCTGCCGCCCCAGGCCGGGGAGCATCTGTTCCAGGCTTGTGGCGCTGTCCACCCAGATCGGACTGGCAAGGTTTGAAATCGGCATGGCGGCCATTATATCCCACCCCTAATCCTTGTTATTGGGGAGGGGCTTCTCCATGATCACCCCGTCCTCGCCATCATTATAATAGTTCTTCCAGATGTCCACGGTGCGGTAGCCTTCCTGCTCATAGAGATGGATGGCCGGTCCGTTGGACATGCGCACGGTCAGGCGTACCACCGGCAGATGCAGCTTCGCTTCGCAGGCCTTCAGCAGCGCCCGGCCATATCCCCGCCGGTGATAGCGCGGGTCCACGCCGATCGTCGCGATCCAGGCAAAGCCCTGTGAGGGGCGCGGGTCCCCGGCCACAAAGCCCACCATTTCCCCGTCTTCCATCGCCTTTAAGCGCACGATTTCCGGGAAGGTGAGCACCGCCATCAGGTCCAGCAGCCCCCACGCATCCCGGTCGAAGCAGGCTTTTTCGAGGACGCGCAGCGCTCCAAGGTCGAACAGGGAGGCAGTTTCGATCTTCATAAGTTAAAAGAGACCTCCTTGCGGAGGTCTCTTATTGTATTACGCTTTTGG
>CAYMQX010000394.1:0-3150 GCA_964392495.1 uncultured Anaerolineaceae bacterium | reverse complement strand
CGAGGTGTGCGGGCCGATCACCGCCTCGCTGATCTCCGCGCTCGGGTGAATGAACACCGGCGCCACGATCTTGACGCCAGGCCGACCCTCGGCCTCCGCACTATTGTCTGCCCCGCGGTCCAGCAGGATGCAGTTGGTATCCAGCGTTGCCTCGATGGTACCTGTGTCCAGCCAGGAGCTGATCCGCTCCGTGCGTACCCTGGCCGCCTTCCCGATCATCACTGTGATCGTATCGGTCAGGAAGTACTCTCCCTTAAGCATGATGCCGCGCTGCATCTGCTCCTCGATGGCCGCCAGCAGATCCTCCCCGCTGCGGAAGTAATAGCAGCCCACCACCACCAGGTTGTTCTCCATGGATTGCGGCTTTTCGATGAAGCGCCTCACCCATCCGTCCGGGCCCTCCTCCGCCACGCCGAACCTGCGTGGATCCTCCACCGGCATTACCCAGGCCACGGCATCCGCCTCTTCGTGGTCAAGGAAGGAGAAATCCGTCTCCATCAATGTATCCGCAAAACAGACAATGGCCGGGCCTTTCAGGTGCTCGCGTGCCAGCCACAGCGCATGGCTCTGGCCTTTCATCTCGTTTTGCACAACGAAATGCGCTTTGAAATCGGGGTAGTGTTCCTGGATGAAGGGCGGCATTTGCTGTTCGCCCAGGTATGGCCCCACGATGAACACGTACTCCACGTTGGAGGGGTCCGGCAGTGTCTTGAACATATCCAGCAGGTGTTCCAGCGAGGTCTTGCCCGCCACGCTGACCAGGGGTTTGGGCTTGCTCCAGGTGTGCGGACGCATGCGCGTCCCCCAGCCTGCCATGGGGATGATGATCTTCAATTTCTCAGCCACGTTTCCTCTCCTGGATACCGGTATGCTCCCATTTTACCAATTGGAGGGGCGCGCGGGATTGCAGATTCGTGCTATTCCTTGAATTGTGGGTCCGGAATTGATCTAGGAATGACCCAGCACAGGATGAGGCTGGTACGCTTCCTCCAGCCTGCGGATCTCCGCCTCCTCCAGACGGATGTCCAGCGCCGCGAGGGCCTGCTCCAGGTGCTCCATCTTCGTTGCGCCGATGATCGGTGCGCTGATGTGCGGCTTGTTCAGCAGCCATGCCAACGCGATCTGCGGCCCTGTCATCCCGCGCTCCCGGGCGGTCTGCGTGACCTGCTCCAGGATCTCATGGTCGTTCTTCCTGAAGTACATGCTGTCTGCAAAAGGATCGGACCGTGAGCGTGCCGTCTCCCCTTTCCCTGCCTCGGAACGGTTGCCCGCGAAGAAGCCGCGCGCCATCGGGCTCCACGGGATCAACCCCAGTCCCTGGTCCAGGCACAACGGGATCATCTCCCGCTCCTCCTCGCGATAGATCAGGTTGTAATGTCCCTGCATCGAGACAAAGCGCGCCCAGCCTTCCTTCTCCGAGAGCGCCAGCGCCTTCATAAGCTGCCAGGCGAACATCGAGGATGCACCGATATAGCGCGCCCTGCCGGAGCGCACCACATCGTTCAAAGCCTCCAGCGTCTCCTCGATGGGCGTCTCATGATCCCACCGATGCACCTGGTATATATCCACGTAGTCCATTTCCAGCCGCCGCAGCGAGCCTTCGATCGAGTCCAGGATGTGCTTGCGCGAGCTGCCCCGGTCGTTGGGGTCCTTGCTCATGGCGCTGAAGACCTTGGTGGCGATCACCACCTGTTCCCGGCGCACTCCCAGCTTCCGCAGCGTGCTGCCCAGGATGCGCTCGCTTTCCCCCAGCGAGTAGACATCCGCGGTGTCGAAGAAGTTGATGCCCGCCTCCACTGCCCGTTCCACGAAAGGCAGCGCCTCCCCCTCCTCCAGCACCCACTCGCGCCACTTTTTGCTGCCGTAGCTCATCATCCCCAGGCACAGCCGGGATACCTTCATTCCTGAGTTTCCCAGGTTCACATATTGCATTTTATTCTCCTGTCTCGCTGTGATTGCCGGCTGGCTCAGAGGATCGTCAGGTTGGCGAATGAGCCCACCACGCGCTTGATCCCCACCGACTCGAAGACCACGTCCACGATCTCATCGCCGTCATCGAGGCGGCTGTTCAGGATGATCCCCTCGCCCCAACTTGGATGCTTGACGCGCATCCCTGCCCGATACTTGACATCCGTCACCGGCGCGGATTGCCGCCTGGCGGGCTGTGACCATTGAGTCGAGGGCGGCGCCCCCCGCACGCTCCGGCCTGTGCGCGTCGTTCCGGAGATCAACTTCGCCGGGATGTCATCCAGGAAGCGCGAGGGGTAGGTTTCCTCGGCCATGCCCCGCCCGCCGCGCTGGATCGCGCGGATGAGGTACAGACGCTCCCTGGCTCGTGTGATCCCTACATATAACAGGCGCCGCTCCTCCTCCATTTCCTCCGGCTCATCGAAGGAACGGCTGTGCGGCAGGATCCCGTCGTCCAACCCCACCAGGAAAACTACACCGAACTCCAGCCCCTTGGCCGCGTGGAAGGTCAACAGTGTGGGTGCGTTCGTATCCTTGATCGTATCCTGGTCGGCCACCAGTGCCACGTTTTCCAGGAACTCGTCCAGGGTGCGTGTGGAGAACTCCATTGCCAGCCGGCGCAGCTCCTGCACGTTTTCCCACCGGTCCACCCCTTCCTCAGACTCATCGTCGATATAAGCCTTGTAGTTCAGGTCTGCCGCGATCCGGTCGAACAGCTCCGCTGCTGTGGAGGTCCCCGCCATTGCCTTCCAGTTCGCCAGCAGCGCGCCGAAATCCGCCAACGGCAGGGCCGCCCTCCCGCTGAAGGAGGCCCAGAACCGCGAGTTCGAGCCTTTCGCCATATCCACCAGTACCGCTCCCGGATCGGCATCCGCCTGCCGCGCCACCAGGTGCAGGGTGGTGAGTGTCTTTTCCCCGACCCCGCGCGGTGGGACGTTGATCACCCGGTCCAGGCTGACGGTGTCCTTCAGGTTGTGCGCCAGCCGCAGGAAGGCGATCATATCCTTCACCTCCCGCCTTCCGTAGAACCGCTGCGCGCCCACCAGCCGGTAGGGCAACCGCGCCTGCAGGAAGGCCTCTTCCAGAAGGCGTGACATGGCGTTCGTCCGGTACATCACCGCGCATTCCCCCGGTTCGAACTGACCGCCCGCCACCAGTTGAGCGATCGTGTCCACCACGAAG
>CAYMQX010000393.1:0-3166 GCA_964392495.1 uncultured Anaerolineaceae bacterium | reverse complement strand
CTTGGAGACTGCCAGCCAGGCGTAAAGCGAAGTCCGTCTTGCCAACCGCAGTCGAACCCACGATCACGATCAATGGAGCGGACATGGATTGATTATAAGGGAGTCCGGGGTGGAAATGGCGAGGCTGTGGATCAGGCGATATTCTCAAAATGGGTGAAGACAGGGATGGTACCGGGCCTGCCCTCGACTGAGATCACGTCAATCTGCCAGTGATCGATCCCGTTACCGGCGGCATAATAGTGTGCGGCGTTCAGCATGTGTTCCATCTTGCGGGCGCTGACAGCCTCTTCTGGCAGACCAAAGCTGGCAGATGTGCGGGTTTTGACTTCCACAAAGACGGTCATATCCTCACGGCGCACGATGAGGTCGATCTCACCATAAGGTGTGCGGATGTTGGAGCCGATCAATTTATAGCCCTGGTCGGCCAGGTATTGTGCGGCGGCTTTTTCGCCCCAGCGACCAATCGTACGGTTGTGAGATGTATCCCGGGATTTCATTCAGCCTGCAAAATCAGGAAAGGAAACGTTCCAGGAAGCTGCGGAGGCGGGTATCCCATCGACGGTGCCTGGGTTGGAAGTCATAGACCAGGCGTTCATAATGGTCCATCATGATCCGGTTGGTGCGTTCAATGGAATATTGCGTAGAGGCTTTACGGGCAGCCTCGCCCATGCGCCGGATCAATCCCGGATCCAGGCACAGGCGTGTCAGCTTGGCGGTATAGGAAGCAAGGTCGTGACTGGACAGGAAACCGGTTGCGCCATCTTCAACCGTATCGCCCACGCCAGGGGAGTAAATACCCACCACAGGGAGACCTGTGCCCATGGCTTCGATGACGGAGAACGGATGCACTTCGGTGACGGAAGCGGTGACAAAGGCGTCGCACATGGCGATATAACCGGGCAGTTCCTCGTGAGGCACCATACCGGTGAAACGGACTCGTCTCTGGATGTCAAGCTCCTGCACCAGGGATTGCAGTTCCTCCTCGAAAGGTTTATGTCCTCCACCCACGACGAGCAGATAAACATTTTCCACAGCCTTGGAAACACCGGCGAATGACCTGAGAAGGAAATCGAGATTTTTTTCGGGAGCCAGCCGGCCCGAATAGAGCAGAAGGATATCGTTTTTGGTAAAGTCGAAATCTTCGCGATTCAGAGGCTCGGCGCCAAAAAATCGCTGTAAATCCACGCCATTGGGTACAACCTCGATGGAAGCAGTCACCTCCAACTGCCTGAGCACCTGTTTCATTCCCTCCGATGGGGAAATTACCAGGTCCACCGCCTGACAGAAGGAGGGCATATAGGCCTGCAGCAGCCCCTGGCTGATCTCCTCGGGCATC
This sequence comes from uncultured Anaerolineaceae bacterium, assembly GCA_964392495.1. Taxonomy (GTDB): domain Bacteria; phylum Chloroflexota; class Anaerolineae; order Anaerolineales; family Villigracilaceae; genus JACPVF01. Next base: position 1,830 of record CAYMQX010000393.1, on the reverse strand, counting down.
ATGGGCAGGTAGGTCTGAGCGTAAAGGTCGTAGCGGGTATGATTGGTAAAAACAATGGGAATTTGCAGTGGACGGCAGTAGTGAAGGGCCAGTCTGCCGCTCAGAAATGGATGATGGACGTGTACGACATCCATGGTTTGAAGCAGCTGCTTGGCAGAACGGGAATAACGAAGGGAAAGGTAATACCCTGTATCCGCAAGAGGCATCCCCGGACTGCGAACGATGCGCGGCATGTCATCCTGGTGGTCGAGGTCGCCAAAGGTGAACACGAATACATCATGGCCGTGTTTTTCGAGGTAGGTTTTATTGAGGTCGATGTAGGTCGTGATGCCGCTTACATGCGGATGAAAGGTATCTGCCATCATTCCAATGCGCATGGGGGTTCCTTTCATCCCATGCTAAGGCTTGGGAATGAGCCTGTCAAGGTGGAAAGTCCCGAATGGAGGCCCGACTGGAGCGGGAGGACGGAAAAAAGGAAAAAACCGTCGTATGGTAAAATCTTTCCTCCGAGAAGAATCCATGACAGTAAAATTGATCTTGCGTGACAGGGAATTCGAAGTCCGCCCAGGGATGACGCTCCTGGAGGCTCTGAAAAAGAGCGGTATTGTTCCCGAATCCGTCATCGCCACCCGCTCCGGCGAGATGATCGTCGAAGACGAGATCCTGCGGGACGGTGAGGTGATCAAGTTGATCGCGGTGATCTCAGGCGGGTGAGGCTGCGCCCTCAGCCTGATGATCCGCCCCCTCGTGATTCGTTCGATCCAGCATTATACTTTTACAGGCAGAAACAATGAAATGCAAAAAATGCGGCGGGAAAGCCTCGGTCAATATGCGCCAGCACCGCCTGGCGCTGTGCAAGGAGCATTTTCTGGAGTGGGTCCCCGAGCAGACCGAGCGCTTCATCAAGAAATATGAAATGTTCTCCCGGGACGACCGGATCCTTGTGGCTGTTTCCGGCGGCAAGGACTCGCTTTCGCTCTGGGATATTCTTAAACGGCTGGGCTACCAGGCGGATGGGCTGTATCTCGGCCTGGGAATCGATGGCGGGATTGGCTACTCTGCCGAATCGTACCGGTTGACCCGATCCTTTGCCGAGGGTCATGGGCTTGTGCTGCACACGGTGGATGTGGAACAGGAGTATGGGCAGACCATCCCGATGATGGCCGAGCGCAGTCACCGGGGGTATGGCAAGCCCTGTGCAGTCTGCGGGCTGGCCAAGAGGCATGAGATGAACCGGATCGCACGCGATATGGGATATGACGTACTTGCCACCGGACACAACCTGGATGACGAGGCGGCGGTACTTTTTGGAAATACTCTGAGTTGGGAAGGTAATTACCTGCTCCGGCAGGGCCCGGTCCTGCTGGAATCACCGGGTCTTGCCCGCAAGGTCAAACCGCTTTGCCGTTTTTATGAGCGGGAGATGACCGCCTACGCCCTGCTGCGCGGCATCGAGTATATTTATGAGGAATGTCCCTTTGCGGAGGGCTCGACCTCGATCTACTATAAGGAGACTCTCAACCAGCTTGAAACGACCCGGCCGGGCGCCAAGCTTACTTTTTATCTGCGTTTCCTGGAAGCACGCAAAGAAGGCTTTTTCCGGGCAGATGATGCGCCTGCACATTTGCACCCATGCTCGCGCTGTGGACAGCCGACCTCCGCACCGGACCTGTGCACCTTTTGCCGCCTGATCGAAAAAGTCAACCAGCCCTAACCCAAGGAGATCCATGCCGGCCAAAAACGATACCCCCAAGATCAAGCAGCCCCCGGTCCTTTTCGACAAGACTCAAGCTCTGATTTCGCGCCTGAACAAGATGCTGGGGGGCTGCC
>CAYMQX010000392.1:0-3188 GCA_964392495.1 uncultured Anaerolineaceae bacterium | reverse complement strand
CCAGGGCACGTCGGCGTCCGATTCTCCGCGCTGATGGCGGATGCAGGCCAGGGCAGCGCCCAGCTTGGTGCGGGTGGAGGCCGGGATGGTATCCGACTCAAAGCTCTGTACCAGCACAGGGATGGCATCCTCCGAGAGGGCCATGAAGTACTGGAAATCCAGGCGCGCCTGGCCGCCATCCCCCTCGAGCTGGGCATGACCCTGAAGCTCGCGGGCGATATTCTCCTTAACAATGAAGGCGTCCACGTTCAGCAGAGCCAGGGAGGCCGCAAAACCGATCGCCGTGAGGACCGCCGCGAAGGCGAAGCGCCGCTCCTGGCGGACCAGCTCCAATACGATGGTGACGACCAGCAGCAGAGCGATCCAGAAGAGGACGACATGGGTATAGGTGCGCAGGCGGGAGAAGCCGTAGGCGGACTCGTAAAGGGCAAGCCTCTGGTAGGCCGAGACCAGCATGACCAGGGCCAGCACCACCAACCCGACCCCCAGACCGGAAAAGATCCTGCGCTGTCGTTCCGACTCGCGATGGGTCAGGTTCCCCAACCCGAGGAGCAGCAGCAGGGTAAAGAAGGCGACCGCCACCAGTTCACCGAAGCCGCGGCGGGCATACTCGGAATAGGTGAACCCGTCAATGTGGATATTCGCGTTCCCGCCGAAGAAATACTGGAACTGGATGACCACAAAGACCAGGAAGAGGAGGCCCACACTGCCCAGAACGATGGCGGACTCGATAAATCCCAGGAAGGGCTGCAGGGCGTATTTTTCCTGTCCGGCGGGCTTCTCATCCGTGGGCTTGCTGGCGGCATGGAGGAATATCCCGGCGATGAACCAGCCCCCCGCCAGGATATAGAGGGTGCGGAAGATATATTCCGGCAGGCGTTCCAGACGGAACAACTCCACCACGCGCTGGAGGTTCTGGCTGAAAACGGCATCTGCGGAGGCCAGCAGCGTGGCGAAGACCGCCACGATGGGCAGGGCAATTAACAGCCCGCGCAGCACCGCCCATACCCGCCCGGAACGCCGCGGCTCGCCGCTCTCCGCGCGCGCCTTGCGGACCTCCTGATTGAAGGAGAAGGGACGCTCCAGCATACTACCAGCCAGGCCCAGGTATTTCCCGAGGTAATCGAGCACCCCATAGCGGGGCCAACGCCCGCCCAGGTAGGTGATGGCGAACAGAGAAAGCGAGAAGAACGCCAGGGCATAGCCGAGGAAGGAGGTCAGCGGCTCACGCCGCAGGGCCGTGATGGCGGTAAAAAAGGCAAGGGGAAGCAGCAGCCACAGGCTCCCGGGTGCGGGCTTGATCTGCTCGGAAAGAAGGAGAAGCAGCCCTCCCAGCAGACAAAGGGCCGTGTAAATGGCGAAGTTCACGCCCACGGGTTTCTTCCAAAACAGGAAATCGAACAGCCAGCCGAGCAGCAGGGCGGTCGCCCACAGGCGGTTGGGATGTTTGAGCATGGCGATCCTCCTCGAAAATTTCTCCCCAGTATCCACCTGTCGGGCTTGCGGGGCCTCTCAAAGACTCTCAAAATTCGCCGCAAACCATCGTTTCAGGCAAAAAGCGGCGGAAATACAGTGAAAGCCGCCCCATGTCATCCACACCGGCAGGTCCCTTTCAAATGAAAATGGTCTAATCTGTCCATTGACATCCGAATTGAATTATGACATACTCTACCCATCATTCAGGGGGATCATATCCAGCCGCCATCCTATGAAAGGAGGAGGTGATGTCTACGATGGAAAGTAGTTACCAACCCAGCGCTGTGGCATCCCTCCTCAAGTAAGAAGGAAGCCACAGCGCCCACGAATGCCGTCCTCCGGGACGGCATTCCGGTTTAAACAGGTTCATCGCCGAAGGAGATGCCGATGCCGCGCGCCGTGAGGACGGCGTCGCCTTCTAGGTCCACCCGCTTGGGGACGGCCAGCGCCTCCTCAAGAGGCAGGTCAACGATCTGCGAACGTGCCAGCGCCACCATGTGATCGTAGCCGCGCGCGGCCGCGAGGCGCACGGAGGCGGCGCCGTAGCGGGTCGCAAGGAAGCGGTCGAAGGCGGTGGGGGTGCCGCCGCGCTGCACATGCCCCAGCACAGTGACGCGCGTCTCGATGCCCTGCTGCTCCAGGTAAGCGCCGACCTGATGACCGATGCCTCCCAGGCGCGGGACGTAGACCTCATCACCGGCACGGGCATAGACCTGCTCCCCGCCCAGGGGTTTGGCGCCTTCCGAGACCGCCAGGATGCTGAACAGGGCGCCGCGGTCAGCGCGCTCCCTCACCTTGGCGAGGATGGATTCGTAGCGGAAGGGGATCTCGGGGATCAGGATCACATCCGCGCCGCCCGAGACCCCGGCCTCCAGTGTGATAAAGCCGGCATCCCGCCCCATCAGTTCCACGACCATCACACGATGGTGCGATTCGGCAGTGGTATGCAGGCGGTCAATGGCCTCGGTGGCGATATTCAGGGCGGTATCGAAACCGAAGGTCACCTCCGTGCCGCTGATGTCGTTATCGATGGTCTTGGGGACGCCGACGATCGGGACGCCCTTCAGATACAGCTCGTGGGCAATGTGCAGGGTGCCGTCACCGCCGATGACGATCAAGGCGTCCAGGCCCAGCTTCTGGATGCCCTCGATGATCTCGTCGGAGACATCGATGGTCACCTCCCTGCCGTCACGGATCACCTTGCGGGCATAGGGGTTGCCGCGGTTGGCCGCGCCCAGGATGGTCCCGCCGCGCGGCAGAATCCCGCGCACCGCATCCGGCCCCAGAGGCAGGATGCCGCTCTCATTCAAAAAACCGTCGAAACCGTCGCGAATGCCGAAGACCTTGCATCCGTAGCGCAGGGCCGCGGTTTTGACGACCGCCCGAATGACGGCATTAAGTCCGGGGGCATCCCCTCCGCCTGTGAGCACACCGATCCGCTGCATGGCCGCACCTCCTGTTCCTGATAATGATACAACAAACCCGGCGGCGGTGGGAAAGGTCCTGATGAAACGCTGCGCTCCCGCCCCCTCCCTCAGGCAGGCACAGGTACAGGTGCAAAGAGCTCCGAGTCCCGCCCGTGCCTATGATCTATAAGTAATGTTGATTTTCTGTTCATATATCTTATAATGTGGCGATGCAAACACAGAGCATATCGGCGCGATCGAACGGGATCAGCCGCTGGCTCGTCCCGCTGGCCGCGCTGCTGGCAG
>CAYMQX010000391.1:0-3191 GCA_964392495.1 uncultured Anaerolineaceae bacterium | reverse complement strand
TGGCAAAGGATTCGGATGTCGAGACCTTCTGCGCCCTGCGGCTCTTCATCGACTCCTGGCGCTGGGAAGGGGTGCCCTGGTACCTGCGCTCGGGCAAATTCCTGGCCAAAACTGTCAATGAGGTGCTGGTGGAATTGAAGGCGCCTCCTCAGAAGCTGTTCGATGACTCTCCGTCCGCGGCCGGGCAGACGAACTACCTGCGCTTTCAGCTCTCCCCCCAATCCACGATCGCCCTGGCCGCGCGGGTCAAGCGCAAGGGCAGGAAATTCATCGGCGATCAAAAGGAGCTTTACCTGATCGAGGGAGAGCCGGGGGAGCAGTCGCCCTACGAGCGGCTTTTGGAAGACGCCATGTCCGGCGACCGCACCCTCTTTACCCGTGAGGACGCCGCGGAGGCCGCCTGGGCGGTCGTTGACCCGGTGTTGAAAGAGCGCCCGCCTGCCCTGCCTTACAAACGGGGCACCTGGGGGCCGAAGGAGTCGAATGACCTGATCGCCAGGGACGGCGCCTGGCACAACCCCTCATTGAAGTCGGGATAGGTCCGGCGATCGGGAACGGTTCCCCGGTGGGCGGCAGGTCCCGGAGGATATGGAGATCGTTTTATGAGTAAATCCATTGTGGATGTCCCTCCCGGCAGGATGCTGCGGCTGGGGCTGCGGCTGCCCATCGGGTTGTTCCGCCTGCATCTCGGCTGGCTGCTGGGAGGCCGCTTCCTGCTGCTGACGCATACCGGGCGCCGCAGCGGCCTGCCGCGCCAGGCCGTTATCGAGGTCGTCGGTCACGACAAGGCCTCGGATGTCTATTTCGTCGTCTCCGGCTGGGGCAAAGGCTCGGACTGGTATCAGAATGTCCGCAAGACCCCCTCGGTCACCGTCCAGGTGGTGGGGCGGAAGTTCCAGGCCGTCGCGGAGTTCCTTCCCGTTGAGGCAGCCATTCCCATCCTGGAGACCTATGCCCGCAGCCATCCGGCGGCCTTTCACGAGCTGACCGGCCTCTTCCTGGGTGAACGGCTGCAAGCCGGGAACGAGGCCGCGCGCCGGCTGGCGGCCAGGATGCCCATGCTGGCGTTCCGCCCGGAACGATCTTAAATAATAACTCCCGCCTGTGCTTTGGCTCCGGCGGGAGTTTGCGCTTCCGGTCGATGGGGCCGGGGTTATTTTGCCATACTGGCGAGGTTCCAGCGGCGCTCGCGGAATTCCTCCTCCTGCAGCTTGCGCAGGCGCGCTTCGAGCAGCCCGGTGCGGCCCAGGTAGCCGAGCAGCCGGCGCGGGTCGTCGCGGCTGACGACGGGCAGCCGCCCGACCTCGCGCTTCAGCATCCGGGCGACCGCCTCCTTGAGCAGTTCATCGGGATAGGCCACGATCAGGTCGCGGCTGCCCGCTTCCAGCACTGTGAGCCGTCCCTGCGGGTCCTGCTCCAGTGCGGAGATGATATCGCTGCGAGTGATCAGCCCCACCAGCGCGCCCTGCGCATCCACCACGGGCGTGCCCTGCCGGCGGGCGACCTGCGGGTCGCCGCGTGCGATGCGCTCCGAGAGCTCTGAAACCGTCAGACCTGCCGGGATGGTTACGGGGGTATTGTCCATCACTTCGCTCACCCGCATCAGTTCGAAGGGGTCCACCGCATATTCGCGCAGAATATGATGCCCGTGGCGGGCGACCTTCTCGGTCAGGATCGAGCGCCTCAGGAGCAGGACGGTCACTGCATGGGCAAGAATGCAGGCCAGCAGCAGCCCCGGCAGGACGTTCAGATCATGCGTCAGTTCGAGTACGAAAACCATGGAGGTCAACGGTGAGCGCATGGTGCCTCCCATCATGGCCGCCATGGCGATCAGCGCCCAGAGACCGGCGTCGCCATATGGGATCCAGCGGGAAAGGAACGCGCCCAGCGCGCCGCCCATGATGAGCAGCGGCGCCAGCACACCTCCCGAGGTGCCGGAGCCCAGGGCGATGGCCCAGACCAGCGCCTTCACGACCAGCAGACCCAGCACCATCATGCCCACCAGTTCGCCGCGCAGCAGTTGGTGGATCAGGTCGTAGCCCACGCCCAGGACGCGCGGGTCGATCAGGCCGCCGATGCCGATCGCCAGCCCGCCCAGCGTGGGCCACCACATCCAGTGGATCGGCAGCTTCTCGAAAAGGTCCTCGAAAAAATAGACCAGCGTCGTTAAAAGGCCCGAAGCGAGACCGGCGGCGATTCCCACCAGGCAGGCGATCAGGAGTCCCTGGTCATTTAACGGAGCATGCAGGGCGACCGGAAAAATGGGACCCGCACCCAGGAATGCGACCCGCAGCGCGCCCGCCACCGCCGCCGCCAGCGCCACGGGAATGAAAGAACGCGGTTTCCATTCGAACAGCAGCAGTTCCACGGCCAGCAGCACCGCCGCCACGGGCGCGGCAAAGATCGCGGCCATCCCCGCCGCCGCGCCCGCCACCAGCAGGGTCTTGCGCTCGGCTGCAGTGAGATGGAAAAACTGCGCGAACAGCGATCCGAGTGCGCCGCCCGTCATGATGATCGGTCCCTCCGCTCCGAACGGCCCCCCGGTGCCGATCGAGATGGCAGAGGAGATCGGTTTCAGAAGGGCGACTTTCGGCTCCATCTGACTGCGGCCGATCAGGATGGCCTCCAATGCCTCCGGGATCCCGTGGCCGCGGATCTTCTCGGAACCGAAGCGCGCCACCAGTCCGATGATCAGCCCGCCGACCATCGGCACCAGGATCGCCCAGGCCCCAAGGTGGTTCCCTGCCGGGCTGGCGGGTTGGGCGGAAAAACGTTGATAGTAGGCCAGGTTGGTAAAAAAATTGATCAGCCACACCAGTACATAGGCCACGAGCGAGCTCATGGCTCCGATCAGGATGGCGAAACCGCCCAGCAGCAGGACGCGGCTGTCGGTGGTGAAATCGGCGAGCTGCGCACGATCATTCGATTTTGCTGTATGCATTAAAATCTCCCATATGAATAAAATGATGATCCAGGGTCCGGCTGGCCGGAACCCGAAGTTTTTATAATATCCCTCCCGGATTAAATTCGCAATAGAATCTCGCGGCCAGGCGGAAGAAACCCCTGGCCCTCCCCGAACCGGCTGCAAGCTCAAATCCCTCCCTTTTCAGGGACATGGCTGTGATGTATAATCAGCCCGCTTGACTTGGCCGAGGGACCTCTCCCTCGAGTTCACAAATGAGGAGCGTGAA
>CAYMQX010000390.1:1457-3196 GCA_964392495.1 uncultured Anaerolineaceae bacterium | reverse complement strand
TACGAGATTAGAACACGTGACTGGAGTTCAGACGTGTGCTCTTCCGATCTCGACCTCCACCTGGGCGCTGTGGAGCTGGAGCGGCGGGTGCGCGCCTTCAATCCCTGGCCGGGCGCCTGGCTCACCTGGCAGGGCGGGATGCTCAAGGTCCACCGCGCCCGCGTGCAGCCCGGTGAGGCGCCGGAGGGGGAGGCGCTGGTCTCCGGTTCGCTCCCGGCGCTGGGCACCGCGCGGGACCTGCTGCTGCTGGAGGAGGTCCAGCCGGCGGGAGGCAGGCCCATGAGCGGGCAGGCTTTCCTGGCGGGCGCGCGCCAGTGGAGCGGCTCGCACATCCGAACCGCTCCGCAAGGGTTATAAATGAACGTTATGCCTCGCGCCGCGCGCCCCCCGCGCGCCCCCCGAAGGCCCCGCTTGCGCATCCTCGGGAGATCCTGTCTGAAGTGGGAAGCATCATCCATCTGATCCAAGGAGAAGGAAATTCATGTCTGCATTCAATCTGAAGTCATTCACGGCCGAGTTGGTGGGCACGTTCGCCCTGATCTTTGTGGGCGCCACGGCGGCCATCATCGGAGGCAGCTCCAACAGCTTTGTCTCCGGCGCGCTGGCCTTCGGGCTGGGGCTGACCGTCCTGGTCATGCTCTACGGGCCGGTCTCCGGCGGGCATTTCAACCCCGCCGTGACCTTTGGCATGGCGCTCAACGGCACACTGAAGTGGGGGCAGGCGGCCTACTACTGGCTGGCGCAGTTCCTGGGCGGCCTGATCGCGGGCCTGCTCACCGGCTGGGTGCTGACCGCCCTGGCCGCCTCCGCGCAGATCGCCGAGACCAACGGCTTCCTCACCAAGCTGGAATCCGCCACCGCCCAGACCCACAGCCTGGGTCTGCTGCTGGAGGCGGTGATGGGCTTCGTGCTGGTGACGGCCTACCTGCGCACCCGGACGAACGCGGCCGGGTCGGTTTCCGGCGCGCTGGCTGTCGGTTCGGCGCTGGCCATCGCCATCCTTGCGGGCGGCGGGTTTGTGGGCGGGTCCTTCAACCCGGCGCAGACCCTGGGAGCGGCCATCGCCTCGGCGGCGCTGGCAAAGAGCACCGCCGCGCTTGCCAGCCCCTTCACCTATGTGGTCTATTTCTTCGGCCCGCTGATCGGCGCGACGCTGGCCGTCCTGCTTAACAACTTCTTCGAGAGCGCGCCCGAGGACGAGGACGCCGGCGCGGAGGACGCCAGCCCGAAGGATCCCGGCGCTCCCGCCGCAAATCCGTGAACTGCAAGTTTCAACGCAATCCCTGCCCAAAGGCAGGGATTGTGATTTGATGGGGAGGGGTGGAGGCTTGCCTCCAGACCCCAAAGGTTTGCCCTGCCCGACCTTCATCTCGTTATGCCAGGCAGCTTTGCCAGACAGGGCCGAGGATCACGAAAGAAACCTTTGGGGTCTCTTGCGCGGGACCCCGGGCCGGAGCGAGGAATGCCGCCTCCTATATAACAAATGTCACTTGCAGGAAGTGACCAGAATCGCTAATCTAAAAGAGGCCCACCAACTCCGGGGAGACGGATCACCCCAGGCGATCACCCGTTCACAGACAATAGCATAAGGGGAACGCGATGAAAATACGCAGGGCAGCACCGTCACGAAGTATTACTTTGCCGGCTCACAAAGAATTGCTATGCGCGAGGGCAGCACGCTGTATTACCTGCTGACGGATCACCTGGCTGGCACCTCGATCACCACGGATGCGGGCGGG
>CAYMQX010000390.1:0-1447 GCA_964392495.1 uncultured Anaerolineaceae bacterium | reverse complement strand
ATTACTTTGCCGGGTCACAGCGGGTGGCCATGCGCGAGGGTGGGACGCTGTATTACCTGCTGACGGATCACCTGGGCAGCACATCCATCACTACCAGCGCCAGCGGGAACCTGGTCTCGGAGATGAGGTACTCCGCGTGGGGAGGGGTGAGGTACCGGGCAGGAAGTGCGCCGAGCGAGTACACGTTCACGGGGCAGTATGCCTATGACTTCGGGCTGATGTTCTATCATGCGCGGTGGTATGATCCTGCGATTTCACATTTTGTGCAAGCGGATACGATGATTCCCGGTGCGAGGGAGTCACAGGCGTGGGATCGGTATGCCTACGTCAATAACTCGCCTACAAGGTACAGCGATCCAAGCGGGCACAGGCCGATTGAAGAGCAGGGAGGGAAACGAGGTTGCTCGGATATAAATTATTGTGAAAATGGAAAGCCTAAATTGGCAAGGAACAATAATGACACAGCAATAAGTTGTTTTGGTCTAGAGTGCGTTCACAATCAACATGAAGCAGTTGATCTTGATTTGCCAGTTGAAAGACCATCATTGGATTCCCCAGCGTGTCAAAAATGTATTTTATTAGGGGTTGCAATTATCTTGGCGATGGCACCAATCGAGTTAGCCTTGGGTGCTGGAATGATTTTAGCTTTCCCTGAACCAGCTGCACCCATTGTAGAGCCAATCCTTCTCGCCCATGAAGCCGCGGCGCTCAATATTACCTTAATAGGTGTGGAGTATATTGGACAGGGGCAAACAAGATCATATGAGGATTTAGAAATTAATCCGTTCCCACTTATCCCGACCAACCTTTTTAATCCCAGCCTGTGGAAGTAACTGGAGATAACATGATGATTATCCTTTGCATCGAGTTAATAGGTTATATTGGCATTATATGGCTTCAGGCAACCTGGTATAAGCGTGGAGAACTGAATGCAAATCGATTCGCATTATTTCAAATAGCATACTGGAGTCTTTTCACTATTACAGCCTTTCTAGCGATTTCCACTACATTCGAAGTTGCCATGTTAGGCATAGTTTTATCAGTTATCTGGTGTATCATGGGATATCCAATAGCGCTTTGGATTTATAAACAAGTGTTTCCGCACTAGGGAACCAAGGCCCTGTTCGCGCCCGCTCCCCAAGGCGATCTCTTGACTTATACCAGCCAGCCGGACGGAACAAACGGCCATTTTGTGCAAGCAGATACCTTGATCCCGGGAGCGGAGCAGTCGCCGGAGTGGACACAGGCACGGCTGGGACGGTGTATTGGGACGGGTTCGAAGCGCGCAGGGGGAGTCACATCGGCCCGCTGAGTTTTGGACCTGCCTCGAAGGGGCTGGCTGCGTCCTTGCGAGTGTCACTGGCGGCGAGCTTCGTGTATGATGGGGATGGGAAGCGGGTGGCGCAGACGATCAATGGGGTGACGACGTACTTCGTGGGGAATTACT
>CAYMQX010000389.1:0-3203 GCA_964392495.1 uncultured Anaerolineaceae bacterium | reverse complement strand
CCTTTTTGGTATCCAGGTCGGCTTTGACGGACTGGATACCCTGCATCTCGCCCAACTCGCTTTCGATGGTGTGGGTGCAGTGGCCGCAGTGCATGGAAGGGACGGAATAGGTAACGGTGGTCATTGAATGGTTCTCCTTGGAATGAGTTTGTTTCTCGCGCAGGGCAAATTCCCCGCCGCGCATCACACTTTATTGGACATCTCGAAGACTTCGGTGATCTCCTTAAGGACGCGCTGCCTCTCACCGGGGTCATCGCCCTGGATGGCGGTGATGACACAGGAATTCAGATGGTTCTCAAGGATCTGGCCGCTCACCTTGCTGAGGGCGGCCTCCACAGCCTGGATCTGCCGGATCACATCGATGCAGTAAGCCTCCTCTTCCACCATGCGGATCACCCCTTTCAGGTGGCCTTCGATGGTCTTCAAACGGCGCAATGTGGTTGGGTTTTCCATGACGTCCTCACAAATTGTTTCCAGCTTACCTGGACGGCAGACTGGCTTCGAGTCTTACCCCCCCCAGGGGGGTAGGGATATATTAGCCGCTCCCCCCGTTTCCGTCAAGTGCAGGACCAGGAAGAATGCAATATAAAATACATGAAAAACGGCCTATTCAGAGTAGAATTACCCCAGTGAAAACCAATCCCTCTGACCTGCGCCGTGTGAATGTGTTAAAAGAAGCCCCCGAGGAGGACCTGCACCTGCTGGTGGACCGCGCCATCCCGCGCTCCATTGAAGAGGGCGAATTCTTCTTCTTCCAGGGCGATCCAGCACGCTATCTCTACATCCTGACCTCGGGGCGCGCCAAGCTTACGCAGTCCAGCGCCACAGGCCAGCAGGTCAGTCTCAGGGTGGTTAACGACTGGGAAATATTCGGGGCGGTGGGTGCGGTCCGCAAGGAAGCAACCTACCCTGTGACGGCCGAGGCCACTGAATCAAGCACCGCCCTGGCGATCGAGAGTTCGCTGATCAAGGAGCTGATGCAGACCCGGCCCTATCTCTCGGAGGGGCTGATGCAGCTGATGACCAACTATATCCAGGAGATGCAATCCCGGTACCGCGAGCTGGCAACCGAGAAGGTGGAGCGGCGCGTTGCCCGGGCCATCCTGCGACTGACGAACCAGATGGGCCGAAAGAACGAGGACGGGCATATCGAGCTGGATTTCTCCCGCCAGGAACTGGCAGAGATATCGGGGACCACTCTTTTTTCAGTCAGCCGGATCCTGGCCGAATGGGAGCGCACCGGAATTGTGGGGACAGGGCGCGAGCGTGTTGTTATACGAAATGCGCATGGATTGGTAAAAATAGCCGAAGAATTCGATAAATAAGATATTTTCTGTCCCTTATTTGCGCTAGCGCAAAGACGGCAGGTGAGGCATGGGATATATTTGTGCCATGCATCACGACCCATTCCATCTCCAACAGACTGTCCAGGAGGTCTTGAAAGAGAGTCCCTCTACGTGCAAGGCCTTCCGATCACTCAAGACGCAATGCGTCGGGTGTCCCCTGGCGCGTTTCTGCACGCTGAAGGATGTGGCGGAGGCTTATTCCATCCCCCCACAGGCCCTTTTGGAAGAATTGGCTGCTGAGGCATCAGAAAAATCAGTGAGGAGCAAATCATGAAATCCATTTTTAAGTTGGTTATTTTCGGACTGCTGGCCGCCCTGCTGCTGGCGGCGTGCGGGGCCAAACAACCCACCGAACAGGGCGGCTACGTCCTGACCACCGCTCTGCAGGGCGGGAAGCTGGTCTTCGTGGGGGTTGGCAGCAATATCGAGGGCGTTGTCAATCCGGCTCTGAAGGCGCAGCCCGGTCAAAGCGTGACCATCACCCTGATCAATGGCGAAGGCGCCGAGCACGACATCTTCTTCCCGGATGTTGACGCCAAGACGGCACGCGTCAGCGGGCAGGGAAACAGCGCCTCGGTCACATTCACGGCACCTGCGCAGGCCGGGGCGTTCAAATATGTGGACAGCGTCCCTGGTCATGCCGAGGCAGGGATGACCGGTTACCTGTTGGTGGGAGACGCCGCCGCCCCGACGGATGGCTCCTCCACCACAAGCATGACCCACACCATGGGGACCAGCGTCCAGCCGACCGGGGTAACGGTGGAATACCACCTTGAATCCGGCATGGATGGCGGCAAAATGATCTTCAAAGGTGTTGGCGGGGATATTGACGGCAAGATCAATCCCGACCTGAAAGCCAATCCCGGCGACACCGTCAAGATCACGCTGACAAGCGGCGAGGGTGCACAGCACAACTTCGCGATCGATGAATTCAAGGTCCTTTCAGATGACGTGCTTGGACAGGGCAACAGCGTCACAGTGGAGTTCGTGCCCGACCGTGAAGGCACGTTTGCCTATTATTGCGCCATCCCCGGCCACCGCCAGGCGGGAATGGAGGGCAAGTTTATCGTGGGCAGCGGCGTCGCTTCCCCAGGCCAGTCTGACGCCGCATCCTATACAGGAGGTTCCGGCAGCCCGGCCGCGGCACCGGTGGTCGCAGCCGGGCCCGCCGACCCGAATGCAGTCGATATCACCCGCGACCCGACCGACCTGCCCCCTTCTGTTGGCGCCCGTGGACCTGAGAACGTCCGCCTGGACCTGGAGACCGTGGAAGTCGCCGGCAAGCTGGCCGATGGCACAACCTACACGTACTGGACCTTCAACGGCAAGGTCCCAGGCCCGATGATCCGCGTGCGCGTCGGCGATACCGTGGAAGTACACCTCAAGAATAATATCAGCAGCACCATGAACCACTCGGTGGACTTCCATGCCGTGACCGGCCCCGGCGGCGGCGCTGTCGCCACCCAGACCCAACCCGGCCAGGAGACCGCCTTCACATTCAAGGCGATCAACGTGGGGCTGTACGTGTACCATTGCGCGACCCCCATGGTGGCCGATCATATCGCCAACGGGATGTACGGCCTGATCCTGGTCGAACCCGAGGGCGGCCTGCCCAAGGTGGACCGCGAGTTCTATGTGATGCAGGGTGAGCTCTACACCGCCCAGCCTTTTGGAACGACCGGCCAGTTGACCAGCGATATCACCAAGCTGCTGGACGAGAACCCCGAGTACTTCGTGTTCAACGGCGCCTCGATGGCACTGACCACGGATGCCCATTCCCTGAAGGCCAACGTAGGTGAGACTGTGCGCATCTTCTTCGGTGTGGGTGGTCCCAACTTTGTCTCGTCCTTCCACGTC
>CAYMQX010000388.1:0-3231 GCA_964392495.1 uncultured Anaerolineaceae bacterium | reverse complement strand
TTTTGTTCAACTTAATACAACGGAGGAGTAAGAAATGTCCAAGCGTTTGCTCGCTTTGATGTCCCTGCTCATGGTTGCCAGCATGGTGCTGGCGGCCTGCGGTGCCGCACCTGGAGGTGGTGGCGGCGGTGGAGGGACTCTCAAGATCGTTTCCAGCCTGCCGATGACAGGTTCCTCGCTCACCCAGACGCAATCCATCATAAACGCCATGAAGCTGCGCCTCGAGCAGGCCGGCGGCAAGGTCTGCGGCGGCAAGTACACCATCGACTACGAGGCCTGGGACGATGCCTCGGCCGCCCTCGGCCAGTGGGATCCCGCCGTGGAGACTGAAAATGCCAACAAGGCTGCCGCCGATCCCTCCATCATTGCCTACCTCGGCACCTTTAACTCGGGCGCGGCCAAGCTGTCCATCCCGATCCTGAACCAGGCAGGCCCCCTGGTCATGATTTCCCCTGCCAACACTAATCCCGGTCTGACCAAGGCTGATAAGGACGAGCCCGGCGTTACCGATTCCTACTATCCGACCAAGGTGCGCAGCTACGCCCGTGTAGTTGCCGCCGATGACATCCAGGGTAAGGTCGCCGCCAACTTCGTCAAATCCCTCGGCGCCAAGACCGTCTACATCCTCGATGACCAGCAGCTCTACGGCAAGGGCGTTGCAGATGTGTTTGAAGTGACCGCCAAAGAGATCGGCCTGACCGTCCTCGGACATGAAGGCATTGACACCAAGGCCGCCGATTACAAAGCCCTGATGACCAAGATCTCCACCAGCAATGCAGGCGGCCCGCCGGATGCAATCTATGTCGGCATGGTCGTGGACAGCAACGCCTCCCAGCTCCTCAAGGACAAGGTGGCGATCATGGGCGACAACGAGAAGGTCAAGTACGTTGGTCCTGATGGCATCCAGACTCAGGCCTTCATTGATGGCGCCGGCGCCGATATTGCCGAAGGCGTTTACGCCAGCGTGGCTGGCCTGCCGCTCGATAAGCTCGGCCCCAAGGGTCAGCAGTTCAAAACCGATTACGAAGCCAAGTACGGCCCGCTGACCGAGCCCTATGCCGTCTACGGCTACGAAACCATGAACGTAGCCCTCAAGGCCATCGAGGACGTCTGCGCGGCTGGTGGCAACCCCACCAATCGTGAGGCTGTGCGCGCGGCTGTCTTCGCCATCAAGAACTTCGACGGTGCGCTCGGTACCTGGTCCTTCGATGCCAACGGTGACACCAGCCTGACCGACATGACCTTCTACCAGGTCCAGGGTGGCGCCTACAAACCCGTCGGCACCTTCAAGTAGATCCTGCCTTCCATTGAGGGAGGCGGCAGCCGCCGCCTCCCTCTCCTCATTCAGGCGCACGCCAGGCAAGAGCGGACGGAGGAACATGAACGCCACTCCCAGATTTCGCAAGAGAACCATCGCCCTCGCAGCCCTTGTTATCTACATTGCTCTCCTTTGCGGCCCGATCGCCGGCTTTGATGTCCCCATTATTGTCGAAGCTATTAAGACCCAACCCATGCTGTTGATCCAGTACCTGATTATTGGTCTGGCCAACGGCTCTATTATTGCCATTATCGCCCTGGGATACACGATGGTGTACGGCATTATTGAGCTGATCAATTTCGCTCATGGCGATGTGTATATGATCGGCGTTTTTACCTCATTGACGGTGCTTTCCCTCACGGGAACACTCACCGCCACAGCAAGCTCCCACATCATCCTGGGGCTCCTTTTGGCTCTGGTCACCTCGGTCGTGGTCTGCGCCTCCCTGAATGCCACCATCGAGCGCGTGGCCTATCGCCGGCTGCGCAACGCCCCTCGCCTCGCCCCATTGATCTCGGCCATAGGCGTCTCGTTTATCCTGGAAAATATTGGCCTTATCTGGGCAGCACAGGCCTGGTTGGTGCCCTCTTTCGGCACAACCGGCGGCGCATCCCAAAAAGTTTTTCCCGACCTCCTCAGCAGGCTGATGGAAAACTTCGGCATGAGTGTCAATCTTTTGGCCGGCACCGGTCTGGCCCTGCGCTTCACCATCAAGGATTTGATCGTGATCCTCCTCGCAGGCTCCCTCATGCTCGGCCTGCGCTTTTTCGTCCAGCGCACCCGTCTCGGCAAAGCCATGCGTGCCACCGCTCAGAATAGGGATGCGGCCCGGATGCTGGGCATCAATATTGACCGGGTAATCAGTTCCACCTTCCTGATCGGAGGCGGGTTGGCCGGAGCGGCCGGTTTGATGGCCGGCCTGTACAACAACACCGCCTGGTGGTTCATGGGATTCCGGGCCGGGCTTGAGGCCTTTACTGCTGCGGTCCTGGGAGGCATAGGCAATATCACCGGCGGTATGCTGGGCGGTGTCCTGATCGGCCTCCTGCGTTCCTTCAGCGACGGTTACCTCAACGCCCGCTGGACGCATGCCTGGGTATTTGCCACCCTCGTTCTCGTTCTGCTCTTCCGGCCCACCGGTCTGCTCGGTGAGCAGGGTGGACAAAAGGCATAGAGAGGGCATCATGCAAGCATCCATTCGTTCCGCTCTGACTCTGGGGATCGTTGCCGGGGTTATCGTTCTGCTTTTTGGCGGCTGGGCTGTGGCTGTTGTAGGTACCATGGCCGGCCTTGCCCTGGGTTTTTCCCTCGGCGGCAAGCTGAATAACACTCACCTGGGCGCGGCCCTAAAAGGGACCATCCTTCCCGTCATTCTCGGCGCGGCTTTGATGGTGCTTATCAGCCTCTTCCAGAATTCCGTGGTGGCGCCTGCCATCGGTCAGAGTTCATCTCCGATCCCGTTGATGATTAATGCCAATATCTCCGGCTTCGTTGGTTTTGTGCTGGGCTCCCTCCTCATGATCGGTGTCAGCACGCTGGACGAACGCAGGAAACACATTGGCTTCATAGTCGTTCTGGCCGTGGTCGTGATCGCCTTTCCCTTTGTGGACCGCCTGACCAACCTCCGCTGGTCATCCCAACTCATCTTCGCTTTGATCTTTACCATCCTGGCGCTTGGCCTGAATATCGTGGTCGGTTTTGCCGGCCTGCTCGACCTGGGATATGCGGCCTTCTTCGCCATTGGCGCCTACACGACCGGAATCCTGTCCTCCCCCGTCCATAACATCCAGTGGAATTTCTGGCTGGTGATCTGGATCGCGGCCGCGATGGCCGCCATCTGGGGATTCATTCTGGGGGCTCCCACGCTTCCACTCCGCGGGGATTACCTCGCCATTGTTACCCTGGGCTTCGGT
>CAYMQX010000387.1:0-3235 GCA_964392495.1 uncultured Anaerolineaceae bacterium | reverse complement strand
ATCGGCTCGACCCTGGTAGACGCCATGACATTAACCTCGTTCGGCGCAAGTGAGTTGTCGGTGGAAATGGTGATCTCGGGCTGGGTGGAAAAGCTAAAACCGGCTTCCTGTCCGGCCGTCTTGACAATTCCCATCAGCGTTTCCAGCATGCTTGGTTGCTGCCAATCTTTGACCGCGGCCGGGTTCACAATGATGGTGTAAACATTGGGCGCCAAAGGGCTGTCACCTTCCCGGGTGATAAGATTTGTGTGCATGGCCGCGGCGAGCTTTTGAATGACCGTGTCATCCATTTTCTGGCCTGGGAAAACGCTCAACAAGCGAACTTCAATCAAATTTTGAAGCTGGGCTTCAAGCTCTTTTAGATTCATGCCGGTTGAGGCGATTATAGAGGGTTGGATGAGATTCTGCAAGCCCGCTGAAGCCGGCCAGAATAAGAGGGCCCTGGCTCGAACACCGGCACCTCTAGATCTCCTTTCCGCAATTCGGGCAGCGGGTTTCGTTGTTCTTAATTACATAACCGCAAGAACGGCAGGTGGCAGGTTGTGATTTTCCCATGGGAGCTCCGCAGGCCATGCACGAACCTTCGCCCACTGGATTTCCTGTTCCGCAATACTCGCAGACCACGCTGCGCAGCCTTTCAGATAGGGCCAGGGATGCCCCGGTTGCCCGTAACTGCTGGTTAATAACCTGCCAGACGCGCTCGCTTAGCTGGAGATTCTCAATGTCCTGGGCAATATCGTCCAACCGCCCCAGCAGGCTGATTGGATTGCGCAAAGCCCAAAATGCGGTGGCTCCAAGGCTTGCCGCTACTCCGAACCAGGTTTGTTGTCCAATCTCAACCATCAAGCCATCCTCCCAGGCCTGCAGTGAGACGGTCAGGGCCGTGTCACCGCCGGATGGAGCCCCAGGCCGGGTTGCGATCTGTACAACGAGCTTGTCCTGTTCGCCAAGGGCCTGAGCCCGCAGGTTACCGCGGTTGAATTCCGCAAGCAGAGCCCGTGCTGCATCCACAGGCTTGATCTGACCGTGAAATACTCGTCGCTCCATAATCTGGATTATAATCGCCTTCGCGATTCTCCTTCACCTCCCTTATACGAAAATGAAAAGGCCCGGGTTTCAGTTTTTTGTCTGGTTTTTGTTGCTTTCCGCTTTGCTGGGGGTGCTGGCAGTTCCGAAAAGTATGACTGTGCGCGCCCAGCAACCGACGGGTTCCATACCCACAGTAACCGGCACTCCGTTGGGCGCATTCATAACTGTAAATATCGATCAGGAGCAGATCAATGTGCGCAGCGGGCCCAGCACCTATATTTACCCGCCCATTGGCATGCTGCTAACCGGACAGCAGGCCCCAGCTCGTGGACGTTCACCCGGAGGAGATTGGATTCAGATCGATTACCCCGGAGTTCCCGGTTCGGTAGGTTGGGTATACGCGCCTCTTGTACGATTATCGCCAGGCGCCAATCTTCCGATCGTGGAACCCCCTCCCACTCCAACACCTGCATCGACACCGACCATCGATCCCACCCTGGCGGCCATCTTCATTGCTCCGGAAACACCAACACGTCTTCCCACATACACACTCCCGGCCCCACTTGAAATTCCTACATTCACAGACGCTTCAGCAGTCCCCAGAGGTGTTCCAATCGGCCTCTTGATATTTGGCTTTGGGTTTGTGGGGGCGTTGGGAGCCTTGATCTCATTCTTGCGTGGCGGGAGATGAGTATGGAAAAATTAAAAAAAGGATCGGCAATCTGCCGATCCTTTTTTGATTTATGACGATCAGTTATTACAGGAACAGCTTCCGCCGCATGAACAGCCTTCTTCACCATGCTCATGACCGGATTTCGCATTAGGACTATCCACAATAAACCCGGCGCCTCGCTGGGGGTCATTAACAAAATCGACAGTTGCCCCGCGCAGATAATCGATGGATACGTTGTCCACCACCACCTTCAGCCCATTCAATTCAAAGGTGTTGTCTGCAGCGTTGAAATTATTATCCAGTGCCATCCCAAAATTTACGCCGCAGCATCCCCCGCCTGCTACATAGACCCGCAATGCATATCCCTCCAGTTTGCGCTCCGCCAGGATGTTCCGGATGGCTTGTGCGGCCGATTCTGTCAAAGAGACGGTCTGCGTTTCAATTTCCTGCAACATTGATTTGCTCCTTGCATGCCGGTTTTAAATAGTTGACAAATATTATCAGAATTGCGGCTGATTGTCAAATTCCCCGCTGTCTGCCTTGACGGCGACTGAAACCTACATTTTCTTGACACAATCCTGCTCGGCTTGTACAATCTGCCTGCTCGGACGGAGGCGATCAATCGCCTATTCTTTTTATTCGGGAGGAGAGCCCCAGATGTATCAAATGGTAGGTCTTACCGCCTTGGAAGCGGCGGCGATTTGGGCTGTTTTCGGTGTAGCCATCCTGGGTTTGGCTTATGCCGTCTTTTTACGCAGCCAGATCATGCGGGAGGATAAAGGCACGGCCAAAATGCAGGAGGTCTGGAACGCGATCCGGGAGGGGGCAGATGCCTATCTTCGCCGTCAATTGGGTTCCATCCTTCCTCTGATAGCCATTCTCACTATTGCCCTTTTCTTTTCGGTTTATATCGTGCCACCCAGTGAGGAGGCAATGTCACGCTTTGCAGGCAGGACAGAAGACCAGGTGCGTCTGATCATCGGTCTTGCCCGTGCCCTGGCCTTCATCATGGGCTCGGGCTTTTCATTGGCGGTCGGGCAGATCGGTATGCGCATGGCCGTTCAGGGGAATGTTCGCGTAGCTTCGGCGTCCCGTCGGTCCTTTTCAGATGCACTTCGCATTGCTTATCGGGCCGGAACGATCACTGGTATGCTTACGGATGGTCTCGGGCTTTTGGGGGGGACGCTTATCTTCATCGCCCTTGGAATCGCTGCGCCGGATGCCTTGCTCGGTTTTGGTTTCGGCGGAACTCTTCTGGCGCTGTTTATGCGGGTGGGGGGAGGTATTTTTACCAAGGCGGCAGATGTTGGTGCCGACCTGGTAGGCAAGGTCGAAGCTGGCATCCCTGAGGACGATCCGCGAAACCCCGCTGTTGTGGCTGATTTAGTGGGTGACAACGTCGGCGATTGTGCTGGCATGGCTGCTGATATTTTCGAATCCTATGAGGTAACGATTGTCTCCGGCCTGATTCTAGGTTTGGCTCTCTACCATGCCACGGGCAACCGGCTGGAATGGATCATTTTCCCGCTTATC
>CAYMQX010000386.1:0-3239 GCA_964392495.1 uncultured Anaerolineaceae bacterium | reverse complement strand
GCATGGCCCTCCAGATCGCCATCCGGGAAATGAATGAAAAGCAGGCCAAAGCCCTGCGGAATAAGCGCCGCTGCCCGCCTTCCAATCACCTGGTCCGGGTCGTTCACCCATCGGAACAAGTCCAGGCTGCCCGGCTCGGTGATCTGCTGCAGCTTTTCCTTGCCCGTCACCATCACCGTCCGCAGGCCCGCCGCGTGCGCCAGGTCAAAAAGGTCCAGCCCACGCGCATAACCCTTTTCGGGGAGATATTCGTTCCAGGTAACGCCATGCGCCGCGGGGCACAGCCCCGTCAGCATGGATGTATGTGAGGGCAGCGTGATGCTGGGGAAGATCGTCTGTGCGTCCGGGCTGTATGCCCCACCCTGGATCAGCCCCAGCAGGACCGGCATGGGAGCCAGGTCAATGGCATCCGGGCGCAGGCCGTCGATGCTGATGATGACGACCCGTGTGATGGGAGGGCGCGGCAGCGCCGTCGCTGTGGAGGTGGGCGCTGGCGTTTCCGTGGGCGGGGCTGTCCCCGTAGGCGGCGGTGGAACGGTCGGCTGCAGAGGCGTAGGGAGGGCCGCCGGGGCAGCCGGAAGCGCCAGGCAGGCGCTGAGCAGAAATAGCGCCAGGATCAGCAGGAGCGGGCGCCGGAGGTTCAGACCAGTTTCTCTTTTCATATTGACATTTAGAATGTTTGTGCTATAATGTCTTCACAACCAAATATCGCCCTTTTAGAGAAAAAGGAGACCAATCATGACACACACACATTCAACCTCTAAAAGTATAACCCAAGGCAAAGGAGGGATGTAATCATGCCAACTCTGAACCGCATCCAGCTCATCGGAAGGCTCGGCAAGGACCCCGAGGGCCGCTTTACGCCCACCGGCAAGAAGGTGACCCAATTCAGCCTGGCTGTCAGCAACCGCTGGAAGAACGCCGGCGGCGAGGTCAGCGAATCCACCGAGTGGGTAAACATCGAGGCCTGGGGCCGCCTGGCAGAGGTCTGCGACGAGTACCTGCACAAGGGCAGCCTGATCTATGTGGAGGGCCGCCTGAAGACCGACCGCTACGAAGACAATGGGCAGACCAAGTACTTCACCAAGGTGGTGATGAACACCTTCCAGTTCCTGGATAAGAAGCCCGCCGAAGAGGAGCCCGTCATCCAGGTGGAAGAGGAACCCGGCGAGTACGAGGTCATCGCGCCCGAGTAGGCGGAGAGAAAACCGCCAGACCTCCCTCTCTATGAACATGGGGCCGCTTTCGAGCGGCCCCGGTTTTTTATATCCTCACAGGCTTGCCACCCGCGCCCGGCTTCCGATCTCCGGTCTACCGGGACGCGGCACTGTCCTGATCAGGTTACATTCAACACTACCCGCCTGCCTTTCTTTTCCATATACTCACTATGTGCCTGCCCACCTCACCACTTGGGAGGGCATCCAATACCCGGCAGAATGCCCGGGGGGATGGCCGTTCTGCGAACTGTGTCCACCAACACATGTCACTGCCATTGATCTCAACCAAATTCTTCATCCCACCTGTTCGCGCCGGTGGGATCGCGCGCCCGCATCTGACCGCAAGGATCATGGAGGCTGTCAGGGTTCACGGCCGGCTTGTCCTGTTATCCTGCCCGCCCGGCTTCGGAAAGACCAGCCTGCTCAGCGAATTCGTCCGGGCTTGTGCAATTCCCGCGGCATGGGTTTCGCTGGATGAAGGTGATAACGATCCCGTCCGCTTCTGGACATCTCTGGTCTCAGCCCTGCGTACCATCCGTCCCAAACTGGGCGATGCGCCGCTGAGCCTGCTTCAGAATCCACAAACGCTTCCCCCGGAGGCCGTCCCCTCACTGCTCATTAACGAACTTGCGGACCTGCCGGAGGAACTCATCCTGATCCTGGACGACTACCACCTGGTTCAGGAGCCTTCCATCCATGCCGCCCTCGCATTCCTGATCGAGCATCTTCCGGAAAGGCTGCGCATGGTGATCGCCACCCGCATGGATCCTCCCTGGCCGCTGGCGCGCCTGCGCGCCCGCAACCAACTGACCGAACTGCGCGCTTCAGACCTGCGCTTCACCCGGCAGGAGACCCTCGCCTTCCTCCACGAGACGATGGGCCTGGACCTTTCCCCCGCCCAGGTCGCCGCACTCGAAGCCCGCACCGAGGGCTGGGCCGCAAGCCTGCAATTGGCCGCCATCTCCATGCAGGCCTCCCGGGATATTGAGGCTTTCATCCAGGCCTTCACCGGCAGCCACGCCTATCTCGCAGAGTACCTGGTTGAGGAGGTCCTGAAGGCCCAGCCCGGGCCACTCCAGGCCTTTCTGCTCCAGACCTCCATCCTGGAGCGCCTGAACGCGGATCTATGCCAGGCGGTCACTGGCCTGCCTGAGGCCCGCGAGTTCATTATCACCATTCAACGCAAGAACCTCTTCCTGGTCCCACTGGACGAGGAGGGGAACTGGTATCGTTACCATCACCTCTTCGCAGACCTGCTGCGGGCGCGTCTCGGTCAATCCCATCCGATCGAGGCGGTCCGCAATCTGAACCTGCGCGCGGCCTGCTGGTATGAAGCGGCCGGCATGGAGAGCGAGGCCATCACTCACGCCCTCGCAGCCGGAGATCCCGGGTATGCCGTGCGGCTGGTGGAGCGGACCGCCATGTCGATGCTCATGAGAGCCAACTTCAAAACCGTGGAAGGCTGGTTGGCGTCCCTGCCCCCACTGGCGATCAATGATAGCCCCCGGGTCCACATGGCCGCTGCCTGGCTGTTCCTGCTGCGCAAGGAACCATCCCGGGCGGAGCCTTATCTCTGCTTCCTGCACGCATACTTCTCCTCCCCGGAGCCCCACTGCCTGGATCTGGCCCTGCAAGGGGAATGGCTGGCGCTGCAATCCGCCCTGCTCGGTGCACAGGGCAAACCCGCTGAGAGTCGCAGCCTCGCCATGCAGGCCCTGGAGATCCTTCCCGAGGAGGCGGCCCAGATCCGCAGCCTGACCTATAACGGGCTGGCCGGTGCCTGCCAGCAGCTCTACGATTACGAAGGCGCGGCCTCGGCCTATCATGCCATCGTGCGGCAGGGACAGGCTTCCGGCGATATCGCATCCGAGATCTTCGGGCTTTCCTGCCTCGGCCTGATGATGCTCCAGCAGGGGAAGCTGCATTCCGCCTTCGAGATCGCCTCACAGGCTCTGCAGCGGATAGAGGCGAGGGGGGCCTTCTCTCCCTTCACGGCCACCTTGTATGGGGAACTTGCCAGCA
>CAYMQX010000385.1:0-3248 GCA_964392495.1 uncultured Anaerolineaceae bacterium | reverse complement strand
CGGGGGGCGCGCCGCCCACAGTCGCCCGGGGGGGGGGCAGCCGCGCCTCCGTGGGGGGGGCGCTGGGGGTGGCTGTACTGGTGGGCTCTGGAATGGCGGTGGGCTCGTTGATGGTCCGGCCGGTGACACCGCTGCGGAGGCCAAAATAAACGACCAGGGCTCCGATCACAACGAACAAAGTCAGCAGGCCGAGGGCGGCGGGCAGGCTCAGGGTGATCTCGGGCATGCGGGAGGCCTGGATGGGTTTTTCCGGTTTGCGCGCTGCAGGCCGGGACGCCGGGACAGATGCTGATGCCTCGCCCAGCACCGTGCCGCAGACCAGGCAGCGCGTGGCATTCTCGCTCAGGCGCGTCCCGCAGGTGGGACATACCTTGTTTTTCGATGATGAGGGGGTATCAGGGCTCATACGGCGGGAGATTATACCATGCGGGCGGGGAGGAAGCCTGGAATGAGCGGATGGGCCGGGGCGATCAACCCGGGGCTGCCCGACGGCGCAACGATATGGAGGGATCAGGGATTTTTGGCGGGCTTGGGCTCGGTATTGCCCGCGGCGCGGCCGGGCAGGGTGGTGACAAGGATCTTGTCCACGCGGTGACCGTCCATGTCCATGACCTCGAAGGTCAGACCGTTCCAATCAAACTTGTCGGCAGCCTGGGGGACGCGTCCCAGCGACATCATGATGAAGCCGCTCAGTGTCTCGTATTCGCTCTCGTGGGGCATGGTGCGCAGGTTGAAGATCTCTTTGAAATCGTCCACGGGGAGCATACCATCCAGGAGCCAGGAGCCGTCCTGACGCTGAAGGGCCTGGGGTTCGATCTCGAAGTCGCCAACGATCTCCTCAATGATGTCGTTGAGTGTGACAAGGCCCTGGAGGGTGCCGAACTCGTCAATGATGAGCATGAGCTCGCGATTCTGCTCCTTGAAGATCTCGAGAGCACGGGAAGCGAAGGTGGTTTCGGGGATATAGAGGGCGGGGCGCAGCCTGTCCTTGAGGTGGATCTGCTCACCGGCCAGGCTGGGGGCGAGGAGGTCGCGGGCCTTGACGATACCCAATACCATATCGAGACTGCCCTGGCAGACGGGAAAGCGTGAGAAGGGGCTTTCACTGATCTTCTTCAGGATCTCGTGGTTGCTGTCGTTGATATCCAGCCAGACGATCTCGGTGCGGGGGGTCATGATGGAGTAAACACGCTGGTCACCGAGGCTGAACACGCCCTCGACCATATCCTGCTCGGCTTCCTCGAAAACACCAGCCTGGGTACCCTGGTCCATGAGGAGCTGGATCTCTTCTTCTGTGACTGGCGGCGCTTCGGAGGCCTTCACGCCCAGAATGCGCAGAACCGCCTCCGTGGAAAAGCTGAGGAAGCGCACCAGCGGGGAAAATAGCCTGGAGAAGAAGACCATGGGGCCCGAGACGAACGCAGAGACAGCCTCAGGATCACGCAGAGCGAGCCGCTTTGGCACCAACTCGCCCAGCACGAGCGAGAGGTAGGTGATGGGAAGGACACCAACCAGCAGGCTGAGGGCTTCGCTGTAGAGTGCGAGGGCGGGCCACCGCTGCAATTCCCGGTTGATCCACAGGCCCAGCGTGGCGCCGGTCAGGGCACCGATGAGCAGGTCAATGGATGTGATGCCGATCTGGATGACGGAGAGAAACTGGTTGGGGTTCTCGGTCAACCGAAGGACGATCCCGGCACGCCGGTCTCCCTGGTTGCTCTGATGCTGCAGGCGGGCTTTGCGGACGGACAGCAGGGCTGCCTCCGCCATGGCAAGTATTCCGTTGAGAAGAAGAAGGATCAGGATGGCGATCAGGCCGGTGCGAAAATCAATCGTAAAGCCAAATTCTGACATCAGCGGGGCCGGCAGGACTCCTTGTTCTGCCAAATTGTATTGTACCTGATTTGGAACGCATGGAAAAAAAAACGGGCGGGAAAGGTAGGTGGAGGGGCAGGTAACCGGCTGCAATTCTTCCCGGATCCAAGCGCCGACGGGGTACGGGAAATTCAAAGCTGCATCCCTGTAAACTCCGGAATGAATTCAGCGGACGAGGATGCCGCTGCCCTCGTGAGCCTCACCAATGACCCAGGCGGGCTGATTGAGCTCGCGAGAGCGCTGGATGAACCGTTCCACTCCGGAGGAGGGCACGCCCAGCAGCAGGCCACCGCTGGTCTGCGGGTCAAAGAGCAGCATACGGTCGGTTTCAGAAACGGAGGGCTCAAATGTAACCCCCGGAGAGAAATGTGCAAGGTTGTCGAAGGCGCCTCCGGGAAACGCACCGAGGGATGCATATTTGCGGGCTCCGCTGACAAAGGGAATGGAAGCGAGATCGAAGTGTAGGGAGACGCCGGAAGCATTCGCCATTTCCATTGCATGACCGAGGAGGCTGTAGCCTGTGATGTCCGTCCCGCCGGTGAGGTCAAACTCCAGGGCGAGTGAAGATGCAGACCGGTTTAGCGTTTTCATCCAGCCGACCACCTCCTTCACATCGGCGGGGTCGGCGCGCTCCTGTTTGAGAGCGGTGGTGGTAACGCCAAAACCCAGGGGCTTGGTGAGGATCAGTGAGTCGCCGGGATGCAGGCCGCCTTTGCTTAGCATGCGCCGGGGGTCGAGGAAGCCGATCACTACCAGTCCGTATTTTGGTTCCTTATCTTTTACTGTATGACCGCCGGCGATCACCACGCCAGCCTCACGGGCCTTCTCAGCGCCGCCGCGCAGGATGCCTGCGGAGAGGTCCGCGGGCAGATCATCCGGGAGGGCGGCAATATTGAGGGCCAGGAAGGGCTGGCCGCCCATCGCGTACACATCCGAGAGGCTGTTGGCGGCGGCGATGGAGCCGTAGTCATAGGCGTCATCCACCACGGGTGTGAAGAAATCGGTGGTGACGACCAGGGCACGATCCTCGTCCAGCCGCCAGACCGCCGCGTCGTCAGGACCCTCGAGTCCCACAAGGAGATCAGGGTAGGAAGCGGGGTCGAACACATCGCGGACGGGACGCAGGACCTGCGCCAGCGCTTCAGCGCTCAGCTTGGACGCTCAACCGGCACAAGCCGAGAGGCTCGTCAAGCGGATCTGCCGACCGGAGGGGTGATGATCGCTCATAAGACTGGAGACTCCTTTTCTAGGGGGTAATGGGCGTTGGTACCGGCTCGGCGGTGGGCAGGGGAAGGATGAACTGGTTGCCGCTGGGGACGAAGATGAAGATGCGGCTGTAATTCCTTCCCTGGACATTGAACCTCTGGCTGGACATG